>JBGSTN010000729.1:0-1922 GCA_041736455.1 Burkholderiaceae bacterium
GGCCTGCAGGGTTTCGCGAAGATCGAGACCGGCACGCGCGCCGCGCTGCTGCAGGCGACCGACCGCCTGCGGCAATGGCTGCGCCTGGCGATCTGGAGATGGCAACTGTGAGCAGTCTGATCGCCGACGAACGCTGGTACCGGGTCGGGCCCATCAAGCCCTACCTGCTGGCCGGCGTCGACATCAGTCCTCATGAATACCGTGGCGAACGCTGGTTCGTGCTGCGCGATCCGGTCAACGGTGAACTGCACCGGATCGATCGGCCCGCGTACGAGGTGGTGCGACACCTGGATGGTTACAAGGACGTCGCGGCGATTCATGACGCGCTGCTGGCTGCCCAGGGTGAGAAGGCGCCCACGCAACAGGACATGATGCAGTTGCTGGCCGAACTCGCGCAGACTGGATTGATCCAGACCGATCGTGCCGGCGATGTGGAGCAACTCAAATGGCGCGACCGCCAGCGCCGGCGAAGACTGCTGACCGATCGGATCAACCCGTTGTCGTTCAAGGTGACGGTGTTCAACGTCGAACCGATCATCGACCGGCTCGCGCCATTGGCCAGGATCCTGTTCTCGCGATCCGGTGCGATGCTGATGGGTGGCATCGTCGTGCTCGCTGCCGTGCTCGCGCTGGTCAGCAGTCAGGAGATCACGGCGGACGTCGCGCGTATCCATGCGAGTCCGTCGTTCCTCTTCCTGATGTGGCTGGCCTACCCGCTGCTCAAGGCCCTGCACGAACTGGCCCATGCATTGGCGGCGCGCTGCTATGGCGCGCGCGTCACGGACATCGGCATCCGGCTGCTGGTCCTGATGCCCGTCCCGTACGTCGACGCGTCGATGTCTGCGCTGCTCACCGACAAGTCGCAGCGTGCGCTCGTTGCCGGTGCAGGGATCGCGGCCGAGCTGGTGATCGCATCCGCCGCGACCTTGTTGTGGCTGCAGATCGAGCCGGGTCTGTTCCGCGACTTCCTGCTCGCGTCGATGCTGGTCGGGTCGATATCCACGCTCTTCTTCAACGGCAACCCGTTGCTGCGCTTCGATGGTTACTACGTGCTGACCGATCTGATCGAACTGCCGAACCTGGCGCGCCGCTCGCGGCAATACCTGCTCAATGTCGTGATGATCCATGGCCTGCGCATCCGGCGCGTTGCGCGCATGCACACCGCGCCGGGCGAACGACCCTGGCTGCTTGGCTACGCGGTCGCTTCCTGGGTCTATCGGGTGTTGATCTTCACGAGCATCGCCATCTTCGTCGCACGGATCCACCAGCCGGCAGGCATCCTGGTGATCGTCGCGGCAATGGTGACGCTGGTCATCCTGCCACTGGCCCGCGGCGCACGCTTCCTGCAGGGTTCGCCCACGCTGGTCGGACGGCGTGCGCTGACAGGCGCGTTGATCGCGAGCTACGTGGCGGTGCTGAGCACCTTACTCGTCGTCCCCGCGCCCAACAGTACCGTCGCCGAGGGCGTCGTATGGCTCCCGGAGCAGGCGATGATCCGCGCCGTCTCGAGTGGCACGCTGGCCAGTCTGGAGTCGGCAGACGGGAGCCACGTGACGCCCGGCATGCCGATCGCGCAACTCGCCAATGCCGACCTGGATCTGGCCGTCGCCACCTTGACCGCCCGCTTGAGCGGTCTCGAAGTCGAGCGGCTCGGCAAGCTCGCCGTGCAGTCTCCCGAAGCGAACACGCTGCTGCCCGAACTCGACCGGACGCGCGAGGAACTCGGCAAGGCGCGTCAGGCGGTGGCGGATCTCGCCCTGCATGCGCGCACGGGCGGACGTCTCGTCGTGCCCAATGCGCGCGACCTGATCGATACATGGTTCGACCAGGGCAAGACATTGGGCTACGTGCTCGGCGCCCCGACGACGACGGTGCGTGTCGCGTTGTCGAACGACGAAGCGCTGAGCCTGCGCCGCGAAGTC
>JBGSTN010000762.1:0-1983 GCA_041736455.1 Burkholderiaceae bacterium
ATCTGCACGCTGGCGCCGCGTCGGCGTGCCCGGCGAGGATCAGTACCGGAACAAGGGCGTCGCGTATTGCCCGCACTGTGACGGGCCGCTGTTCAAGGGCAAACGGGTCGCGGTCATCGGTGGCGGCAATTCGGGTGTCGAGGCGGCGATCGATCTGGCCGGCCTCGCCAGCCAGGTGGTGCTGTTAGAGTTCGCTCCGCAGTTGCGCGCCGATGCCGTGCTGGTCGCCAAACTGCGCAGCCTGCCCAACGTCTCGATCCATGTGAACGCGCAGACCAGCGAGATCGCCGGTGACGGATCGAAAGTCGACGGCCTCGTCTATGTCGACCGCGCGACCAGCGCCGAGCATCGCGTGCCGCTCGAGGGCGTGTTCGTCCAGATCGGGCTCGTGCCGAATACCGAGTGGCTCAAGGGCTCGGTCGCGCTGACGAAGTTCGGCGAGATCGAAGTCGACAGTCACGGCCGCACCGATGTCCCGGGCGTGTTCGCGGCCGGCGACGCAACGACGACGCCGTTCAAGCAGATCGTGATCGCTGCCGGTGAAGGGTCGAAGGCGGCATTGACGGCATTCGACTACCTGATGCGGGTTCCTGCTGTCGAGGACGCGGAAGCCGGCGGTGATGTCGCGGGACCGGTTGGCAGCGGAGTCGCGCAGCCGATCGGCGAGAAGGCGGAAGTCTGATCTGATCAGTGAGCCAATCGCGCGCGTCCGACCCGAGAGCCGGACGCGTGCACGCCATCGGCGCTCAGTGCAGTTCGCGGATCGAGAAAGGCGTTTCGGCGCATACCGCTCGTCCAGGGTCGGGATCACATCCAACATGAGATCCCGCCCAACCTTTGGAACGAGAACATGCTCAGTCATCTGCCCACCTGGGTGCCGTTTCTGCTCGCCGCTCTCCTCGTGATCGGACTGAAGCAGACCCGGCAACGAGTCGTCACGTATAGCCGATTGATCGTCATGCCGCTCGCGATGCTCGGTATGTCGATCTGGGGCCTGAAGGCGACGTTCGGCGACAACGGCCTGGCGTTGGTTGCGTGGGCCACCGGCATGGCCGTATCGGCGACATTCCTGGCATCCCGCGGTCGTCTGGTGGTGCTCGAACCTGCACCCGGGCCAGGGCTGATCGTCGTTCCTGGCAGTTGGGTGCCGCTGAGCTTGATCGTGGGAATCTTTGCGGTGCGATTTGCGCTCGGTTTCATCGCGGCGACGCACGGCGAATGGTTGCATCAGACGTCGTTCGTGATGGCGTCGAGTCTTGCGCTCGGCGGACTTTCGGGGGGATTTTCCGGACGCGCACTGGGACTGTTCCTGGCGCTCGATCGGCAGGCGCGGCGGCCGGGGCGGGTTTGCGTGCCGGCACCGAATCTGACTGCGTGATACGGATTGCCTGATCACGCGATCGTGGCGCTCGCGGTGACGGCCACTACTGGCGAAGGACCACGGGCGCCTGCCACGACGATTGGAGCGGTGTGAATGCGCTGCACACCGAAGTCCTCCGACGTCAAGTCTTGATCGATGGAAACTCTGGCGGCATCAGCCGACAGCACGACTTGCCCACTGCGGCGGTCATTCGTCGCAAGTGAAGTCCGTCACCGTTGACAAGACTGCGTCCGCTTCTGCGACAGACCAGACACGACCGCCTTCGGCATGGATTGGGCTCAGCGATTCAGCGTCATCGTGGACGACTGAGAAACGTTCGACCCCGTCACTCGCCTGCTTCCGTGATCGTCCACGATCATGCTCGAGACGGCGGGACTTCTCACTCGGCTCGGACTGGCGCGTGTCGGCATTTGGCCGAGCCGAGTCCGAAAGGGCGGAGGACAATATGTCGGGATCGCGACGTGTTTCGATCATGCTTGGCGGACCGATGTCGCGCGGACCGGAACATGCGAGGCGCTCAACGGGCTAGCCACGGACCGCGTCGACAGTGAAAGCGCTCCGCATCCACGCCGGTTCAACTCGTCACGCCGAGGACCACGCGC
>JBGSTN010000774.1:0-1542 GCA_041736455.1 Burkholderiaceae bacterium
CCGCGCTCGGCGTCGGCGCCTCGCATCAGCAGGCGATCTTCCATCACGTACTGCCGCTCGCCATGCCCGGGATCATGACCGGTACCATCATCGGCATGGCTCACGCGCTCGGCGAGAGCGCCCCTCTGCTGATGATCGGCATGGTCGCGTTCATTGTCGATGTGCCCGGCGCGATCACGGATGCGGCCACTGTGCTGCCGGTGCAGATCTATCTCTGGTCCGATTTGCCGGAACTCGCTTTCAAGTACAAAACGGCAGGCGCTATCGTCGTGCTCCTCATCTTCCTGTTCTTGATGAACGGGACCGCGATCTGGCTGCGCAAACGCTTTGAGCGCCGCTGGTAACCCTTACCCGTTCTGGAGAACACCACGTCATGGATATGACCACCCAGGGTATACCGAACGCGCAGCCGTTCACGCCTGCCAAGGCTGCCGCAGTGGCGAAGGTTTCGGCGCGCGGCGTTAACGTCTACTACGGCGACAAGCAGGCGCTGCACGCAGTCTCGGTCGAGATCCCCGATCAGGCCGTCATGGCGTTCATCGGCCCGTCCGGCTGCGGCAAGTCGACGTTCCTGCGCTGCGTCAACCGCATGAACGATACGATCCCGATCTGCCGCGTCGCTGGCAAGATCGAGATCGACGGGAAGGACATCTACGATCCGTCGCTCGACGTCGTCCAGTTGCGCGCGCGCGTCGGCATGGTGTTCCAGAAACCGAATCCTTTCCCCAAGTCGATCTACGAGAGCGTCGCCTACGGCCCCCGCATCCACGGCATGGCCAAGAACAAGAGCGATCTCGACGAAATTGTCATGAACAGTCTCGAGAAGGCCGGCCTGATCAAGGAAGTGAAGGACCGGCTCGACGATTCGGGCACCGGACTTTCCGGCGGGCAGCAGCAGCGCCTGTGCATCGCGCGCGCAATTGCGGTCAGCCCCGACATCATCCTGATGGACGAGCCCTGCTCGGCCCTCGACCCGATCGCAACGGCGCGGATCGAGGAACTGATCGACGAGCTGCGCTCGAATTTCTGCATCATCATCGTGACGCACTCGATGCAGCAGGCAGCCCGCGTTTCGCAGCGCACCGCATTCTTCCATCTCGGCAACCTCGTCGAAGAAGGGGAGACCGAGGCGATCTTCACCAACCCGAAGGATACGCGCACGCGCGACTACATCACCGGGCGGTTCGGGTAATCCTGGCGAGCTGCGTTCGCTGTGCGGGGCAGCCGCCCCGCAGTGAATTCATTCGCCGCCGGCTTACCGCCACGCGAGACTGCGACAGCACCCTTTCCCAGCGGCCGGCGCCCAATTAAACGTGCTGCCCGCCGTTGATGTGGAGCTCGGCGCCGTTGACGTAGCTCGATTGGTCGGTGCAGAGAAAATAGATCGCCTTGGCAACTTCCTCCGGCTCGCCCAGGCGACGCAGCGGGATTTGCTCGTTGACGATACGCTCGGTACCCGGCGACAGGATCGAGGTATCGATCTCGCCCGGTGAGATCGCGTTGACGCGCACGCCGCGCGGTCCGAAATCGGTGGCCATTTCG
>JBGSTN010000779.1:0-1539 GCA_041736455.1 Burkholderiaceae bacterium
GCCAAGGCAGTCACGCAGCCACTGGGCCGTCTGCCGTTCGGCCAGCGAGTTCTGGCGCAAGCGGTCGGCCAACGATGAAAAATCGACATGGCGCATCGGCTGGTCCTGTTGCGAGCACGAGAACACGATGCGCGTTTCACCGGTCTGCGGATCGACCTGGCGTTGCAGGCATTGCGCGCAGATCTCCTTCATCATGCATTGCATCGGCGAATTGATCGACGCGATGAGTTTCACGCCGGGCTTCAGCCGCGCGGCCAGTTCGCCCTGGCATGCCGCGGCGACGGCGGCCATCATCCGATCGGAGCCGATCGCGATGATGCGGTCGACCGTTTCGAAGTTGACGTTCCCCGCGTTGGCGCGCATGGCCTGCACGACGTTCCCTTGGAAGCCGCTATCCTGCGGCCGGGTGGGCGTGAATCCCGGCGTCTCGTCGCAGCACCAGATCACCCGGTCGGCGGCCGCCTCGATGTCGGGAACGCGGAATCGATCCGACACTCTCCTGTACGCGGCGAAATAGATCACCTCCGAGCCCGCATCACGCATTGCCCGGCCGATCGAAAAGAGCACCGCGTTGCCAAGGCCGCCGCCGATCAGGACGACTCGTTCAGCGACGCCGATGTCGGTCGGTGCACCTGTCGGGCCCATCAGAACGACCGGTTCGTTCTCGACCAGTGTCGCGCAGAGGTCCGACGAGCCGCCCATCTCGAGGACGATCAGGCCCAGGTCGCCGGCTGCCCTGTCCACCCAGGCACCCGTCAATGCCAGGCCCTCCATGCCCAGCCGAGTCCGGACTCCGTCGGCTTCGACCACCCGGCCAGCACGTTCGAAGTTCTGCAGGCGATAGAACTGGCCTGGCCGGAAGGCGCGGGCGGCCGCCGGTGCATGGACGCGTACTTCGACGATGCCTGGGGCCAGGCGATCGACACGGACGACTGTCGCACGCCATTGGCTGTCCAGCATGGCGAACCATGGCGAGAGCGGCGCACGCTCGGGTGTTCGCACCGTCGCCAGTGACGCGGTGATTGCCGGTGCCGCCGCCTTGGCCGATGCGAGTGCCCGAACGACGCTGCCGGCAAACGCCGGGTGCGCGTCACCGAGAAAACTGACCCGCCTGCCATCCGGCTCGCTGCGACAGAAGATCCTGGCATCGGTCGGCTTGGGTCCGGTGCCCGCTGCCACGGGCGATCCATCGTCGTCAACGGCTGCGAGATGATCGTCGGCAAGTGAGTAGAGGGCCGGTTCTTCCTGCGCGAGCATCGCATTCGGATGCGTACCCGCTGCGACATACACCGTGCGTGCCGGCATGACGACCTCGCTGCCATCGCGACGCCGAACGGTGAGGCCGTTGCAATGTCCTGCGCTATCGACCACGATCGCGATCGGCTCGAGCTGAGCGGCGATCTCGATCCCTTCGGCCAGCGCATTGGCGACTTCTTCCGGATTCAGCCGGTATGCTGGCGCATCGATCAGGCGCTTGCGATAGGCGATCGTCACACCGCCCCAACGCCGGACCAGTGCAGCGACGTCGGCCTTTTCGCC
>JBGSTN010000800.1:0-2720 GCA_041736455.1 Burkholderiaceae bacterium
CTGCGTGCCGAGGACAGTTGCGCACGGTAATGCGTGAGTTCTTCGTTCGACACGGCTCCCGAGCGGGCAAGTGCCGTGCGGCGCGACAAGTCGCCCTGCAAACGCTGGACATCGGATTGCGCACGTGCGACTTCGGCTTCGCGCGCGCGGATCTGCGCAGCGAGCGTTTCATTGTTACCGTAGAGCACGCCGACTTCACGCACGGCCTGAGCCAGCTGCGCTTCGGCCTGCTCGACAGCGATACGGGCATCCGATGGATCGAGCCGAACCAGCAGCTGGCCGGCCTGCACGAAGTCCGTGTCCTGGGCAACGAACTCGACCAATGTGCCCGCGGACTGAGGCGTGATCTGCACGACCGGTGCCTGGACATACGCATTGTCGGTATGTTCGTAGTGGCTTCCGATCAGGTGATCCCAGGTGGCGAAGGCCGCACCCAGCAGCAGTACCGTCAAGGCGAGCAGTCCCAGCAGGCGAATCCGTCGGCGTCTCGAGTTCGATGAGGCATTCGGTGTGTTCATGGATTCAATACCGATTCGGGATCGGGCGATTCATCGCGGCTGGACGGAACTGGCGCAGTTCGCGCCGTTGGCGATGATCCGCCTGAGCAGCGCATCGAGTTGTGCCGCCTCGTTGCTGTCGAAATCGCTCAGGTGAGTGTTCAGTGCGGTACAGATCGCCTCGGGGATGAATCGGGCCGTCGACTGTCCGGCCGGCGTCAGCGCGAGCCGGATCACGCGACGATCGGCCGTGCTGCGCTCACGCACGAGCAGGCCTTTGCATTCCAGGCGATCGAGCATGCGCGTGACGGCGCCGGTATCGACCTGCATCAGCCTGGCCAGGTCACCTGCCGTACTCGCATTGCCGTTCGCGATGAAATAGAGCGGCTGCCACTGCATCGCAGTCAGGTCATGCGTGACCATCGCGCGTTCGATCTGTGCGCGAATCGAGTTGAGCGCCAGTCGGAGCAGGTACCCCGTCGACTCTTCCGGCGCGAAACGTTCCGGTCGATAAAGTGGGGTGCCGGCATTCCGGCTTCGGGATGGACGTGTTGGCAGCGGCAATTCGCCGGTGGCCGGGTCGGTCATGTGTCTTCTCAACAGGCGTTGAGCCGGAAGCGATCGAGTTCCCGGATTTTTAGCTGCCTAGGCAGATACTGTCAAGACAATCGAGTCGTCGTCAGGGGCATTCGACGGGCGTCAGGGCTCGTCATTCGAACGCATCCGGACGCCGGGTCAGGAGGCGTCGTGCCTGCGCCGCATTGACGGCGCCGAACGGAATCCGGCCGGACAGTATCTGCGCGACCTGGCCCACCGTTTCATCGGCCTGGTGCGCGATTGCCTGGGGCGTCAGGCCGCCGATGTGCGGCGTGGCAATCACCTTCGGGTGCGCCGCGAGCGTCGGCGTCGGCATCTGGTCGGGGGCGCGCCCGACATCGAGGGCACAACCGTCGATCCGACCGCTGTCGAGAGCCTCGCCCAGCGCCACCTCGTCGACCAGGTTGCCGCGCGATGGATTGATGAAGAAGGCGCCCTGCTTCATCGCCGCGAAGGCCTGGGCATCGATCAGGTTCTCGGTCTCGTCGGTGGCAGTCGCAAGGCACACCAGGAAGTCGGCTTCATTCAGTACGGTCGCCCAGTCGACCTGGGTGAGTGGCGGCGGGTTCGCCCCGCCCGGTGAATCGTCATCGCGGAGGTCCCGCCGGTCGCCGATCGGCATGTGATCCGACACGTTCACGTAAGGATCGAACACGCGTACCTGCATGCCCAGGGCCAGCGCCAGCCGGGACAGCTCCCTCGCTATCCGGCCATAGCCGATGATGCCGAGGGTCGCGCCACGCAACTCGCGACCCATCGACGATGCCGGAATGCGACCGTCGCGATAGGCAAGGGTGGCGGCGCTGATCGAACGGGCCAGGTCGATCATCACCCCGATGATCCATTCGGTGACGGATGTCACGAATCCTGCGCTGGCCTGGGTGACGAGCACGCCGGCCCGACTCGCCGCCGCCACGTCGATGTTCCGGATGTCGATCGCGCAACGCGAGAACGCGACGAGGTCGGGAAGCGCCTCGAACAGTCGCGGGGGTGCCGCGCTCGTACGAAACGATACGATGATTTCACAGCCCTTCGAAGCGACGATCAGTTCGTCGGTGCTCATCTCGCGCCCGAGCGGATTCAGGCGTACGCCGGCCAGCTCACGCAATGCCGCCAGCGCGTGATCACCGTAGTAGTTCTGCAAGGCCTCTGGCGGATGAGTCAGCAGTATCGTCGCCATCGAGTCACCTCCAGCGGATCAGTGGCCGGTCCGGCTTCGTGTCCGTAACGGCGCGGCGGTCAGACCACTTCGTAGATGCTCAGATGCAAACCGTGGTTGTCGCACGCACCGGAGCCGACGGCTACCAGTCGATTGAGCCAGGTATAGCGCGGATCACGGGTTTCGAAACGTGGGTGGGTTCGCAGGTAATGTTCCGGCGATTCGATCGCTTCGCCGCGTGCCATCGCCTGTTGCACGTGCTCGGGACCGTAATGCAGGCCGAAATTGCGCACGTTCACGACCGCGCCATCATGTGTGCGCACCGCATAGTTCGAATCCACTTCGTGGAAGCTCTTGCTGAATACCGCACGCGCTCCTTTGTCGGCCCCGCCGTCGATCACGCGGCCGCGCAAACGTTGTCCCTCGACGAGGCCGCCTACGATAGGCACCGTGCGACGTCGCCTGCC
>JBGSTN010000804.1:0-1590 GCA_041736455.1 Burkholderiaceae bacterium
ACGTCGAACACCGGTAAGCCGAGCACCATGGCGCCGGGATCGGCAAGCGATGCCTGCATGAAAGTGACGATTTCGCCGGCCGGATGCTGACCATCGGCGTCCATCGTCAGCACGTGCGAGAAGCCCGCGGCGGCGGCCTGCTCCATGCCGTGCAGCACCGCGGCCCCCCTTGCCCCGGTTCTCGCGGCGGACGAATATCCGCACACCCGGCTGGTCGTCAAAGGCTTCCGCGAGCAAACGGTCCGAACCGTCATCGCTGCCGTCGATGACGACCCAGACCGGCTGCCAGACCGATACGGCCGCCCGAACCGTCGGCACCAGCAGGCGACCGGAATTGTACGAAGGAATGAGCACGAGATGACTGCGGCTGGCCGCCGCTGTTCGGGCCGCCCGGCCTTGGGTGCCGTCCGTATCGTGGCGCTCGACCATGCCGGCGGTTTCGATGTGATCGGTCATGCCTGAATCGCAGGTGCATGAACGACGGGCGCGTGCGATATGCCGAGGCACAGGCCAGGTCGACCGAGGCACCCAGCCACGGTCAGGAATGCGCAACGGATTCTCGGCCGCTGGCAAACGTTGCGGATGGAGGAAACTCGCGCTGGTAGGCTGCACGGGTGCGCGCCACCATCTCGTCGCGGTCGAGATCGGGGAGGAGTTCGCCGATCACTCGAATCCGGTAACGAAGCGGAAACGTTGGCAGGCGCCAGAGTGGCCAACCTTTCGAGCCGAATCGCGAATCGCTTTCGATCGCCAGCAGCACGACAGGGCAACCCGCCTGCCGGGCAATCGTCGCGAAAGCCCCGCGCATCTCGTCCATCGGGACTCGACGCGTCCGGGTGCCTTCGGGAAAGACGACCAATTGACTGCCTTCGCGCAGCGCCTGGACCGAACGACGCACGAGCTGGACAGGCGAGTCGTTTCGAATATAGCCCGCCAGCCAGGATCCCAGGCCGAGAAGCGGATTGCGCGACACCTGGGATTTCATGACGCAGACCGATGCCGGCAGGCGCGAGACGATCAGCATGGCATCGACCAGCGAGGGATGATTGGCCACCACGACTCGTGGTCCGCACGCAACGAGGCGATCGACCTCCGCCAGATCCACCTCGAACGCGCCCAGCCTGCAGAGCATGGCGGTCTGGATGCGAAACAGGCCGGAGATGACTGCCTGCGCACGCCGGCGCCGGACCAGCGGGCGTGACAAGGCAACGAACGGCATGACCGTCGACGTAACCAGGATCATGCTGGTCCCGACCAGCAGGAGTGCGCCGTAGAGGGTCAGGTAGGCCCGGAGGGTATGCAGTGGCGTGACCCGCTCAGTCAGGAAAGTGGTTGCGATTGCCATCAGGTCCGGATTATATAATTCGCTGTCGAAGGTGTACGAGCCTTCTTCCTGCCGTTGGCAGGATCGTTCGATCGCTCTCACCCGCGTTCGACTGCAAGCGCCCCCGTCAATACAGGCAAGAAAAATGATCTCCACCGCTACCCCGCGCCAGAATCCTGTCGACCAGGCTGCTCACTTGCCGGACGCCAGGAGGCGGCGGTCGGCGGACACCGTGGCGGAACTTGACGGCGCGAGCCGCGCCGCCG
>JBGSTN010000805.1:0-1971 GCA_041736455.1 Burkholderiaceae bacterium
GGCAGTCAGGCTGCTGCAGGGCAACGTGCCGCAAAGCCTGAAGTTCGATCGCGTTCGTTCTGCCCAGGCGATCTCCGACTACACGGCGATGATCGCGTCGTCGCAGGCAGCGCTGACGATCACACCGGAAACCGCGTTCACACGCCCGTTCGAAGCGTTGGCGCCCGAAGCGGCGGACGCGTTGCTGACGGCCTTGCGCGAGAGTCGGACCACCGCTGCGATCGGCATGCCTTTGCGCAGCACCGCTGCGCAGTCTCTCGGTCGACCCCGAGTGCAACTGACCAACAGCATGATGAGCATCGATGCGCAGGGGCGAACGATCAACCGCTATGACAAGCGGCATCTGGTGCCGTTCGGCGAATTCATTCCGCCCGGATTCGCGTGGTTCGTCGAACTGATGAACATTCCCCTGGGTGAATTCGGGCGCGGCGCATCCGGCCAGCCGCTTCTGCAGGTGGCAGGACATTCGATCGCGTTCAATATCTGCTACGAGGACCTGTTCGGCGAGGAACTCGCCGAACAGGTGCGCATGGGCGCTTCGGTACTCGTGAACACCAGCAACATCGCCTGGTTCGGCGATTCGCTCGCGCTGCCACAACACCTGAACATCTCTCGACTGCGCAGCCTCGAACTCGCGCGACCGATGCTGCGCGCGACCAACACCGGCGTCACGGCGCACATAGACCATCGGGGTATGGTCATCGAACGCCTGCCTGCCTATGTGCATGGCGAACTCGATGTCACGGTGCAACCGATGCAGGGACTCACGCCGGTGGCTCGTGCGGGATTGCTCGCGCCACTGACATTCGCACTCGCATTGATCATCGTCAGTGTGGCTGGTCGGCGACGACGCGGCGCGCGCAACAAGGCAAGCTAGAATCGCGCCTTGCCCAGCGAATACCCACGGACGACCGCCTCGATGCGTACCTACCAGGAGATCATCCTCACCCTGCAGCAATACTGGAACGGCCAGGGCTGCGCACTGCTCCAGCCCTACGACATGGAAGTCGGCGCCGGCACTTTCCACACGGCCACCTTCCTGCGCGCAGTCGGTCCGGAGCCATGGCGTGCGGCCTACGTGCAGCCGTCGCGCCGCCCCAAGGACAGTCGCTACGGCGAGAATCCGAACCGGCTTGCGAAGCACCATCAGTTCCAGGTGGTGCTCAAGCCGTCGCCACCGGAAATCATCGACCTCTATCTGGGTTCACTCTCGGCGATCGGCATCGATGTCCAGAGCAACGACGTTCGCCTGGTCGAAGACAACTGGGAGTCGCCCACCCTCGGCGCCTGGGGGCTTGGCTGGGAGGTATGGCTCAACGGCATGGAAGTGACGCAATTCACGTACTTCCAGGAAGTGGGGTCGCTGCGTTGCCAGCCGACCACCGGTGAGATCACCTACGGACTCGACCGGCTCGCGATGGCCTTGCAGGGCGTGCGCGATGTCTACGACCTGCAATGGGCACCGGGCATCACGATGCGCGATGTGATCCACCAGGACGAAGTCGAACAGTCCGCCTACAATTTCGAACACGCCGACGTCGCCATGCTCACCCGCCATTTCGATGAATACGAACAGGTGTTCGGCGGACTCATTGCGGCCGGTCTGGCGCTACCCGGCTATGAAATGGTGATGAAGTGTTCGCACGTCTTCAATCTGCTCGACGCCCGTGGCGCCATCTCGGTGACCGAACGGGCCGCCTATATCGGCCGGGTCCGCGCGATGTCACGCGCCGTCGCTCAGGCCTATTTCGATTCACGGGCGAGACTCGGCTTTCCCATGCTGCGTGATCCCCGTGCGCGTGCCGCGCTGGAGGTCGCCACGTGAAGGCGGTCCCGCTGCTGGTCGAACTCTGCACCGAAGAACTGCCACCCCTTGCCGAACGCGCACTCGGCCAGGCGTTCGCCGATGGGCTGGCAAATCGCCTGCGTGCGCTCGATCTGGTCGCGCCCGATGCGAACGTGCGCAGCTTC
>JBGSTN010000824.1:0-2441 GCA_041736455.1 Burkholderiaceae bacterium
TTCCGACAACGGGTAGACCGCATCCATGCCGGCGCGACAACGCTCGGCCAGTTCCACGTAGTCATCGGTGCCGCGGGACTTGGCCGCGATGGCGGCCGGCGTCAACTCGCGCACGACCTGTCCCGGCACGCCCGTCCAGAGCGTGCGCGGTGGTACCTCGCCACCCATCTTGACGAGACTCATTGCGCCGACGATGGCCTGAGCACCCACATGCGCGCGATCGAGCACCACCGCGTTCATGCCGACGAGGGAATCCTCGCCGATGTAAGCCGCGTGAATGACCGCGCCATGTCCGATGTGCGCACGTCGTGCGATCACGCAATCGAAATCCGGCAACGAATGCACGGTGCAGTTGTCCTGCAGGTTGGACTCCTCGTGCATCTCGATACGTCCGAAGTCGCCGCGCAACACCGCATTGCCGCCGACGTAGCAGCGCGGGCCGATGATTACGTCGCCGATCAGCACCGCGCTCGGATGCACATAGGCGCTCGGATCGACGACAGGCGTCACGCCCTCGAATGAATAAACGGTCAATCCCATTTCAACTCCGCTGGGCGCGATCCTTGCGATTCTGCGCTTCGATGTTCTGGCGCGCGTCGAGCCATTGCTGGTCGGTCCATTCGCGCAGCTCGTAGAAATTGCCACCATTGGCCAGATGATTGCCGCCATCCATGTGAATGCATTGTCCGGTCAGCCAGTCGCAGCCACCGGACATCAGGAAGCTCGCCAGGTTCTGCAACTCGCTCATGCGCCCCACGCGCCCGTGCGGATTGTGGCGCGCCGAACGTTCGCCGGCCATCTCGTTCGGATTGAGCCGCTTGCTCATGCCTTCGGTCGGGATCTCACCCGGCCCGATCGCGTTGAGGCGGATGCCGTACCGCGCCCACTCGACAGCAAGCGATTTCGTCATCACGGCAATGCCGGCCTTGCTCATCGCGCTCGGGACGACATAAGGGCTGCCGTTGTCGACCCACGTGGTGATGATCGAAACGACCGATTTCATCGGGCTGCCCGGCTCGTATCCGCCGGCGACGCGTGCCGCTTCCACCCAGTGTTTGCCCACGGCCTGTGTCACGTAGAACGTGCCGTGGAAGACGATGTTGGCGATCGCGTCGAAACCGCGCGGCGAGAGCGCCTCGGTCGGACTGATGAAATTGCCCGCTGCATTGTTGACGAGCCCGTCGAGTCCGCCGGCGTCGAAGATCTCGCCGACCATTTCTTCGACGGCAGACGCGTCACGGATGTCGAGCGCATACGTCGCGACCTGCCCCTTGCCCGGCTTCATCATCTCCGCGGCCGCTTCCTCGAGCACCGCACCGCGCCGTCCGCAGATCATCACGTCGGCCCCCAGGGCCAGAAACGCTTCGGACATCGAACGGCCCAGTCCGGTGCCGCCGCCGGTCACCAGAATGCGCTTCCCCTGCAACAGGTCGGGTGAATACATGATCACTGTCCTTCGACGACCTTCTTCAGATTCTGCAGCCCTGCCTTGTAGAGCCCGTGGACGGCCTTTTCCGCCGCGTCGTCGTTGAGTTCCGGCGGCGGGTCGTTGCTCGGATAGCCGCGGTAGAACGCCGCGCGCCAGGTGACCAGACTACCGCCCGCACCGGGTTCCACGCTGATGGTCGACGTGTAGTTGGTCACCGGCAGGATCTTGACGTCGTGTGTCTCGGCCGGAATCTTGTATGAATAGGTCATGGCCGCTGCGTCGTATTTCTTCAGCACTTCGGTGATCTTCGCCGTGTCGCCGATCGACAGCACGCGCTGCGTACCGGGCTCGTTGCCACCCTTGCTCTCGGTCGCCTTGACCATGGGCAGCCAGGCATGCGCGTTGTCGAAGTCCTTGATCACCTCCCAGACCTGCGCAGGCGCGGCGTTGATCGCGATCGTCTCGGTCGCGTTCAGGCGCGAAGGACCGTGCGCCTCGGCGACACCGACGGTGGTCGCGAACAGCGCGATGACCAGGCAAGCGCGTTGGCGCAGCCATCTTGCGCGCATGGGAATACCGATCGCGGGAAGCGTCGCCACGGGGTCGTTCATGTTGCTGTCTCCTTGCTGTTCGTGCTCGATCTGTCTGGCGATGGGCATTCAGTCGGCATGAATTCAGCGCACATCGACCACCAGGGCATCGAGAGGTCATCACCCTGATACGAGTGTAGCGCACCCTTGCGAATGGCATTCGCACCAGACGTGCGCCGACGCGCCCCGGCGTCGGCCACCGTCGACGTCCCGGGCGAACGGTCGGGGTACCGGGCGACTAGTCGGGGTTCCTGGCGACTAGTCGGCGTCGGCCTGATTGCCAGCGTGCCGGGCGGCCTGCCAGGCCGCATAACGGGCCTTGTTCTCTTCGTTCGGCGGGTAGAGCCCGGGCAGCACGGCGCCGCTCTCGACCTGCGCCATGATCCATTGTTCCAGCGCTTCCTGTTCGAGCGCGGCGGCGG
>JBGSTN010000847.1:0-1791 GCA_041736455.1 Burkholderiaceae bacterium
GTGCCGTGGCTCGCCGCTGCACGATCAAGGTCAGCGGTCCGGGCCAGAATGCGCCAGCCAGGCGTTCACCCGCGGGCCCGAGTTCGGCCCACCAGCGTGCGGCCTCGACACCCGACACATGCACGATCAGCGGATGGCCGGCGGGGCGCCCTTTCAACGCATAGATCGCAGCCACGGCGTCGGCATTGCCGGCGTCGGCGGCCAGGCCATAGACGGTTTCGGTCGGCATGACGACCAGCCGACCCGAACGCAATGCAGTGACGGCACGATCGATGACCGGGTCGGTATCGGGCATCACGGACCGGTCAGGGTGCAGGTGCGGGCGGAGGCCCCGCTGCAAGCTCTCGCTCGATGCGCTCCAGCACGGCCTGGGCCCGCTCGAGCGAGTCATCGAGAATGGTGACGTGGCCCATCTTGCGACCCAGCCGCGGTTCACGCTTGCCATAGAGATGGAGCTTGGCGCGCGGATGCTGCACGACGCGAGACCAGTCGGGTTCGCGCGGTGTGCCAGTGCCGCCGTCGGTACCGAACCAGCAGTTGCCCAGGATGTTCAGCATCACGGCAGGCTCGTGCTGCAGTACCCCGCCGAGCGGCCAGCCCGCCAGCACGCGCGCCTGTTGTTCGAACTGGCTCGTGATGCACGCATCGATCGTGTAGTGACCGGAGTTGTGTGGCCGCGGCGCCAGTTCGTTGACGAACAACTGGTCGTCGCCCACCACGAAGAACTCCACGCACAACACGCCCACATAGGCGAGGGTGTGCGCGATGCGAACCGTGGCCTCGGTGGCACGCAATGCCAATGACGGTTCTACTCGTGCAGGGACGCTGGAGACAGCAAGAATGCCATCGCGATGTTCGTTCTGCGCGACCGGATAGGCGGCCGTTTCGCCGGTGAAACTGCGTGCGACCACCACCGACAGTTCGGTGCGCAGATTGACACGGGATTCGAGCACACAGGCCACACTGCCGAAGCGCTCGAATGCCGCTCGCGCCTCGCGGACATTCGCCACCCTCGCCTGTCCTTTCCCGTCGTAGCCGAGCCGCGCCACCTTCAGAATCCCGGGAAACAGATCGGCGGAAGGATCCGCAAGATCATCGATGGTCTCGACGGCTTGCCACGGCGCGCAAGTCAGACCGCAGGACTCGATGAACCGCTTCTCTGCAATCCGGTCCTGCGCAATGGAGACGGATTGCGCACCAGGACTGACGATGCAGCGCGAAGCAAGAAACTCGAGGGCCGCGGCCGGCACATTCTCGAACTCGGTCGTGCATGCCGCGCACAATGTGCCGAGTTCGGTGAGCGCCGCCTGATCGAGATAGTCGGCCTGGATGTGTCGATCGGCAACCGACGGAGCCGGTCCGTCCGCCGCCGGGTCGAGTACGCAGACCTTGAAACCGATGCTCTGCGCGGCCATGCAGAACATGCGTCCCAGTTGGCCACCGCCCAGCAACCCAAGCCAGGTGCCGGGTGCCAACGGGTGTGCGGAAGGTTTCATGGTTGCTCTCTGGCGAAGGTGAAGGACAGGAAGGAAATGACGAACAGGCCATCAGCGCGGCGGGAGTTCCATTGATCGCGCCGCATCGGTCTGCTGCTGCCGGAATCGGAGCAATCGTTCGCCCAGTGCCGCGTCGGGCACTGCAAGCATGGCGATCGCGAACAATGCCGCATTCGCCGCACCGGCCTCGCCGATCGCGAAAGTGGCCACCGGTATGCCACGCGGCATCTGGACTATCGAGAAAAGCGAGTCTTCGCCGCGCAGGTATTTGCTCGGCACGGGAACGCCCAGTACC
>JBGSTN010000864.1:0-2850 GCA_041736455.1 Burkholderiaceae bacterium
GCCGCACAGCATGGCCGCGCGCGCCTCGTGTGTGATGGCTGGCAGCATCCAGTGCAACACGACCGCCATCTGCGCCGGTTCGATCGAGCGCACGATCGCCTGTTCAACCGCCATCAGCTCCTCGTCGCTGTACTGCGCCCACAGAGCCGCGTTGTGCACCGACTCTTCGAAATCCATGTGCTCGAAATTCTCGGCGACGAACAGCGCCAGGTGTCGATACAAGCCGAAGGCGGACGCCGCGTCCGGCGCGCCCTGGAATGTCACGACATCGGCCTCGAGGGAGTCGAGCGTGGCGATGTGATGGACATGTTCGCCCGCGATCCTGCTCGTCAGGCCCGGACAACGCGCATCGATGGCCGGGTGGACATGGCGGTTCTCATGGTCGACGTGCGAGCGGCACAGGTCGATCAGGCTGCGCAACTGCGAGACGGCAGCCTGGCGCTGGCCGATGTCGGCGGCGTCAAGACTGCTCCATAGGATGAGGTTCTCGGTCATCGCCAGGCGCAGCGCCTTGTGGATCGAGGAATAGATGTCGAAGCGGGGGGCAAGGGTCGGGTTCATCAGTGGTTCTCCAGCATGCAAGGAAGGTCGGGTGGATGCGAAAGGCTTCGCAGCGGATGGCCGGTGATCGGCATGAGACGCAGTGTCCGCGAATCGGGGATGCCGCGCTGCTAGATCGCCGGTAAGGGCCGGTTAACTTTCAGTTAAGAGGTGAGCGCCCGGTTCGCATCTCGTAGGCGCCCTGCAGCCTATGCGCCGCAAAGAATGACTGCGGCAGTGCGGCGCCTCTCGCGATGGGAACAAAAAATGCCGCCATCAACCTCCTTCCAAGCATGAGAGATAGCCATGCTCAGGACTTGCCGCTTCTTCACGATCCTGTTGGCTGCACTGGGGTTGACGCTCGGTGCCGCCCATGTGCTCGAGATGCCGCCAAAGATGCAGTACGACGCGCAGATGTATGCAGCGGTCACCAGTACGCTGTACCGATTGTTCGGGTCGCTGGGCGCGGTCATTCAGATCGGAGCCACACTCGCTGCGATCGTGCTCACCTTCTTCGTTCGCGGCCGTCCCGCCTTCCGCGCTTGCCTCTTTGGAACACTTGGCCTCGTGCTCTCGCTCGTCCTGTGGGGTGCTCTCGTTGCGCCGGTGAACGCAGAATGGATCCGCGTGGCAGAGTCGGCACCCGAGTCCGTACCTCAGGTGTACCTGCAGTTGCGTACCCGGTGGGAATACGGGCACTTGGCGGCCTTTGCCGCTTGGCTCATCGGCTTCGGTCTGCTCTTGCTCTCGGTCGTGATCGAAACCCCTTCAGATCGGCCCCGAGACCGAGCGGCATGACGATGCGCTCCAGCAGACCACCTTTGACGGCGGCTAAGCTCAGTCGTCGACGCTGTGCAAGAAGCGTTCTTCGCTGAAAGTTCGCGATAGTCGCTCGAGACGAAACGAGAAGACGGCGCGTTGAACTCAGCGATAGCTGGCCAACAGGATGCTCGTCTCGGTGCCCGCGATACCCTTGATCAGGCGTATGCGCTCCAGCACCTCCGACAATTCGGCCATCGTGCTGACTCGCAGTTCGGCCAGCAGGTCGAAGCGACCATTGGTGTCGTGCAGGGCTTGGACGCCGGGTTCGCCCAGCAGGCTCGCGACGACGGTGCGCGCCTGATTGCCCTCGACGACCACGCCCATCCATGCGCGGATCTGATCGGGCTCGGTGTCGGGACGCAAGCGCACCGTGTAGCCGACGATGACCCGTTCGTCTTCCAGCTTGCGCAGCCGATTGTTCACGGTGCCGCGAGAGACGCCGAGCTTCGCGGCCAGCGTGGCCACGCTCGCCCGTGCGTCCTTGCGCAGCAACGCGATCAGCCTGTGGTCGGTGTCGTCCATCGTGGATCCATCGGCGGCAATGCGGCAACCGGCGTATTGTCGGTCCGCTTTCGACAATTCGTCAGTGCGGGCTGACGAAATGCAGAATTTTCTGGCGATTCGTAGACAAACCGTGCGCTTCTGGTTGGCAGCCTGGCCTGGAACACTGTCGGCTGTCACCAGGAGCAAGGTCGTGAAGCAACATCGATATCCCGTCACCCTGTACCTCGGCGCCCAGGACGTGATCCGCCTCGTGCGTCGCCATGGCCTGTCCACCTGCATCGACGGTGTTGCGCGCCGCATCGAACGGGAATTCCTGCGTTGGCATGAGTTCCACAAGACCGCGCGGATCGCCACGCACTCCGATCACGGCGTCATCGAACTGATGCCTATCGCAGACGACCGCCAGTTTGCTTTCAAGTATGTCAATGGTCACCCCGGAAACCATCGCCTCGGCCTGCCGACCGTGATGGCCTTCGGCGTCCTGGCCGATGTCGAGACCGGCTGGCCACGCCTGCTTTCCGAACTGACTTTGACGACCGCGATTCGCACCGCCGCCATGTCGGCGGTCGCCGCCCGTTCGCTGGCACGCCCGGATAGCCGCAGCATGGCAATCATCGGCAACGGCGCGCAAAGCGAATTCCAGGCATTGGCGTTCAAGCACCTGGTGGGCATCACCGAGGTGCGCCTGTTCGACGTGGACCCGCAGGCCACCGCCAAGCTGGTGGCAAATTTGCAGGGTCACGATCTGACCGTGACAGTCTGCGCGAGCACCGCGGAGGCCGTGCGCGGCGCCGACATCGTCACCACCGTCACCGCCGACAAGACGCTTGCCACCATTCTCACGCCCGAGATGATCAAGCCCGGTATGCACCTGAACGCCGTGGGCGGCGACTGTCCGGGCAAGACCGAGCTGCACGGCGACATCCTCGACACAGCCAGTGTGTTTGTGGAATACGAGCCGCAATCGCGCATGGAAGGCGAGAT
>JBGSTN010000748.1:0-5707 GCA_041736455.1 Burkholderiaceae bacterium
GGCGCCGGCCAGGTGATCGGATAAAGCACGATCACGCGCGCGGTCGGTCCGGGCGCCCGGCGGCAACCCGAACCGACCTGGCGACTACAGCTTGGCTCGTTGCATATAACTGTCGAACGTGGCCTCGGTGAAGCGGAACCAGAGGTTCGCATCCTTGCGGTAGGTCGCGTAGTCCGTGTAGACCTTCTTCCACATCGGGTTGGAGCCGTTCAGCTCGCTGTAGATCTCCATCGACGACTTGAACGCTGCATCCATCACGTCCTTGGGCATCTGCACGAGCTTGCTGCCGGCCGACACCAGTTGCTTCAATGCTTCGGGATTCTTCACGTCGTACTTGGCTTGCAGGTCCACGTGGGCATAGCTGGCGGCCGCCTCGACGATGGCCTTGTACTCCGCCGACAGGGCCTCCCAGGCCTTGGCGTTGATGAAGAGATCGAGCTGCGGACCGCCTTCCCACCAGGCCGGATAGTGGTAGAACGGCGCGACCTTGTTCAGGCCCAGCTTCAGGTCGTCGTATGGGCCGATCCATTCGGCGGCGTCGATCGTGCCCTTCTCGAGCGACTGGTAGATCTCGCCGGCGGGAATGTTCTGCGGCACGCCGCCCAGGCGCTCGAGCACCTTGCCTGAGAAGCCTCCGATGCGCATCTTCATGCCCTTCACGTCGTTCAGGGACTCCATCGGCTTGCGATACCAGCCGCCCATCTGTGCGCCCGTATTGCCGCAGGGGAAGTTGACGATGCTGTACTGCGCATAGAACTCGCGCATCAGCTTCAGACCATTGCCCTCGTACATCCAGGCCGTCATCTGGCGGCTGTTCATGCCGAAAGGAATCGCGCAGCCGAGCGCGAAGGTCGGATCCTTGCCGAAGAAATAGTAGGGTGCCGTGTGGGCCACTTCCACCGTGCCGTTCTGCACGCCGTCCACCACGCCGAACGCGGGCATCAGTTCACCGGCCGCATGGGTGCTGATCTGGAACTTGCCGCCGGTCATGTCGCTGACTTTCTTCGCGAACACTTCGGAGGCCCCGAAGATGGTATCCAGCGACTTCGGGAAGCTGGACGCCAGTCGCCAGCGGATCTGGTCCTGCGCCTGCACGATGGCCGGGGCCGCCCCGGCTGCCAACACGCCAGCCAAGCCTGCGCCGCGTACGAACGAACGTCTTTCCATCTATATCTACTCCTGGGGTTGATGAAACCGGTTCAGAAAAATTGCGAAGCTATCTGTTCTCGCGAGGCGCCTGCAGCGAATTCTCGAGCGCCTTGGCCGGATCCTCGTCGGTGGATTCGGCGCCTGCGGGCGCCGGTACTGCGCTGCCCTCGGTGCCCGAAGACCAGGGATCGGTCGGGTTCGGTGCTTCTGGTTCCTCGCTCGGATTGAGCAACTGCTCGAAAACCGCATCGGCATCGATCTTGGTTGCAACCTCCTTGTTTCCCGTCACCATCTCGGGGAAGGTGATCACCAGTGCCACCATGATGAGCTGGATCACCACGAAGGGCACGGCGCCCCAGTAGATCTGGCCGGTGGTGACCCTGGCGATGGTCTTGCCGGTGAGCCGGTCCCGGTAGTCGTCGAGCGGAGCCACGCTGCGCAGGTAGAAGAGGGCAAATCCGAACGGCGGGTGCATGAACGAGGTCTGCATGTTCACCGCCAGCAGGACGCCGAACCACACCAGGTCGATCCCCAGCTTGTCGGCGACGGGCGCGAGCAACGGCACTACGATGAACGACAGCTCGAAGAAGTCCAGGAAGAAGGCCAGCACGAAGATCAGGATGTTGACGACGATCAGGAAGCCCAGTTGCCCGCCCGGCAGACTGGTCAACAGGTGCTCGACCCACCTGGGCCCGTCCACGCCCTGGAAGGTCAGGCTGAATACCGTGGAGCCGATCAGGATGAAGAGCACGAAGCACGAGAGCTTCATCGTCGAATCCATCGCCTGGCGCAGCAGCTTGTAGCTGATACGCCGCCGGGCCAGCGCCATCACCAGCGCACCGACGGCACCCATTGCGCCTCCTTCGGTGGGCGTGGCGATACCCAGGAAGATCGTGCCCAGGACGAGGAAGATCAGCGCCAGCGGCGGGATCAATACGAAGGTCACGCGTTCGGCCATGCGTGACAGCAGGTTCAGCTTGAAACTCTTGTTCAATACCGACAGTGCGAAGGCAACGCCTACGCCGACGCACATGGACACGACGATCAGTTCGTCCGTGGGTGTGCTCTCGGGGCGAGACCTCGCATACAGCAAGGCCAGCGCGACCGAGATCAACGTCAACACGCCCAGCGAACGCAGGCCCGCCGCGCCGTCGTCCTCGCGGATGGTGCGCGCCTCGCTGGGCAGCGCGGGCACCCAGGCCGGCCGGACGAAGCTCACGAGCACGATATAGGAGAGGTAGAGACCGGTCAGCACGAATCCCGGGATGAACGCACCCTTGTACAGATCGCCCACGCTGCGACCGAGCTGATCGGCCAGGATGATCAGCACCAGCGAGGGCGGAATGATCTGGGCCAGCGTACCGGAGGCCGCGATGACGCCGCCCGCGACACGCCGATCGTAGCCGTAGCGCAGCATGATTGGCAGCGATATCAGGCCCATCGAGATCACCGATGCCGCAACCACGCCGGTGGTGGCGGCAAGCATCGCGCCGACCAGGATCACGGCGACCGCCAGGCCGCCCCGGATCGGACCGAAGAGTTGGCCGATCGTGTCGAGAAGATCCTCCGCCATGCCGGACCGCTCGAGGATCAGCCCCATGAAAGTGAAGAAGGGAATGGCCAGCAGCGTTTCGTTCTGCATGATGCCGAAGATCCGCAACGGCAACGCCTGCATCAGCGACGCCGGGAGCATGCCCAGCTCGATGCCGATGAATCCGAAGAAGAGTCCGCAGGCGGCGAGCGAGAACGCCACCGAGTAGCCCATCAGCAGGAAGATGATCAACCCGATGAACATGATCGGGGCCATGTAGGCTTGCAGGAATTCGATCATGATTTCTTCGCCGCTCCGGATGCGCCGGCGGCTCCGGAAGCAGTGGCCGCAGCGGCCGTCGCAGCTTCGGCCTGTGCGCGGACGAACTCCGCCAGTTCTTCCTCGGGGCTCTTGGCTTGAACCCGCGCGGCCGGATCAGGTCCGGTGCCTGCGAGGAATGCCAATCGCTTGATCAACTCCGACAGTCCCTGCAAGCCCAGCAGGGCGAAACCCAGCGGAATCATCGCGTAGACCGGCCAACGGATCAGTCCACCCGCGTTCGAAGACATCTCCCCACTGTAGTAGCCGTTGACTGCAAACGGGATCGAGAGCTGGATCACCTCGAACACGAACGGGAACAGGAACACGAGAATGCCGAAGATCTCGATCTTTACCTGGGTGCGGCGGGTGAAGCGCGAGAGGACCACGTCGATCTTCACATGTTCCTGACGCAGCATCGTGTATCCGGCAGCGAGCAGGAACAGCGCCGCGAACAGATACCACTGGATTTCGAGCAGTGCGTTCGACGAATTGTTGAACACCTTGCGTACGATCGCGTTGCCGGCGCTGATCAGCACGGCGAACAGGACGAGCCATGAGGCGCCTCTGCCGACCCGTTCATTGATGGCGTCGATCAGACCCGATATCTTGAGTAAGGCAATCAAAAAAAGCTCCTGCAGGCGCCACTGGCGAGAACGGATTCTAGGTCAGCGGAAGCCCGTCGTGGCGAAGGTCGCATCGGTTCGCAGCGCACACTGATGCGATCGCGCGCGAGTATGCCGGTCGTCTTCGCTTCATTGCCGCAGCAGTTCGCGAAGCCCGGTCAGGCGTCGGCGCGATCACCCACGTAAGGATTTCCAGCCCGCTCGGCACCGAATGTCGACATCGGACCGTGCCCTGGAACGAATGCCGTGTCGTCGCCCAAGGGCCAGAGCTTGCCGCGGATGGCAGCGATCAGCATTGCATGGTCGCCGCGCGGGAAATCCGTCCGGCCGATCGAGCCCTTGAACAACACATCGCCGACGATGGCAAGTCGGCTGGGCGCATGATGAAAGACCAGATGCCCCGGTGTGTGCCCCGGGCAGTGCCAGACATCGAGTTCGATATCGCCAAATCTGACACTGTCTCCTTCGACCAGCCAGCGGTCAGGCTCGAACGCATCGAGCGAATCGAAGCCGAAACGGCGCCCCTGCTCCGGCAATTGATCGATCCAGAAGCGATCGTCCTCGTGGGGACCCTCCAATCGGACCTGATGACGGCGGGAAAAGCGCATTGCCTGACCACAGTGGTCGATATGACCATGGGTGAGGAGGACGATCGACAGTTTTGCGCCGAACCGAGTCAATGCCTCGTCGATTCGGTCGAGATCACCCCCTGGATCGATCACGGCGGCCTGTCGAGTGGATTGACACACAAGAATCGAGCAATTCTGCTGAAAAGGCGTCACAGGAACGATGGCGAGCTGCAACGCGGGTCGTTCACTCATCAATCAGCCTTCGATCCCGAAGACAGTGCGCATGCCTGCAAGGCCTCGAGGGGAATGATCTCCAGGGCGCGCTGGTGGGTCGCTTCAAGGATTACCGGAGGTGCCGCGCCAGCTTCGTACGCCTCGAGCCAACGCTGCGCGCACACGCACCAGCGATCACCCGGTTTCAGCCCCGCAAACCGGTATTCCGGGCGCGGTGTGCTCAGATCGTTGCCGGTCCGGATCGAAAAGTCCAGGAACTCGCTGGTGACCTTGGCGCATACCGTATGGCTGCCACGATCTTCCGGTCCCGATTCACAGCAACCGGATCGATAGAAGCCGGTCAGCGGGTCGAACGAACAAGCCAGCAACGGCTCGCCGAGAATATTCAGTTCGTGCATGTCGCCTGGCTCAACGCATTTGATCGGTTTCCAATCGTACTGCAGGCCAGTGCCGCCGACAGGTCATGACCGTACGCCGCAAATCATGAGTCGAGTCAGTTTACAAAGGAGTGGTCGGTTCACCGACAAGACTGGAATGTGAAAATAAATAACATTTTGAATCAATAGTTTAGGTTCTATTTTTCAACTGGCACAGGGCTTGCATTGAGGAATGCGCACCCTTCGCGGGGTGCTGACGGATCGGGACTTCTTGTGTCGCAGCGAGTGTCCCGGTAGCGATCACTCCTAGCATCAGTCCTTAAGGCCGCCTACGGGCGGCTCTTTTTTTGTCCGTTGAATTCCGGCATCGTTCGCATCGGACCGGACTCTGCTTCCGATGGCGCTGCAGGGCCTGCGGTTTGCGTCGGTCCCGCAGGTCGTGGCCCCCGTTCCGCACCGAAACCCCTTCACCGTTGTACCCAGAACTGCACGCCCTGCGCGCTCAGAAAACCTTCGGCCTGCCTGCCTTGCAACATTGCCAGCGTCGACAACAATCCGGTCTCCGTGCAGGTGTTTCCCTGGACTGTGACCGAACTCGGCGCCCCCGGCACTGGCCATCCCGTGCGCGGATCCAGGACATGTCCATAGCGAACACCATCGCGCAACAGGAAACGGTTTGCGTCGCCGCTGGTCGTCAACGCGCCCTGGACCAGCGCGATCGTGCGCACCGGAACACCCGACTCACGTGGCGACTCGACCCCGACCTGCCAACCAGGTCGCCCGGCCGGTGGGCCATCGGTCCGGAGATCGCCGCCGAAATTGAGCAGGACCGCCGCGCCGATCGATCGACGCACGATCGCCATTGCGCGATCGACCGCATACTCCTTGCCGATGCCGCCGAGG
>JBGSTN010001096.1:0-2704 GCA_041736455.1 Burkholderiaceae bacterium
TTGTTGACCAGCACGGCCACGTCGACGCCAGCCAGGAAGCGTGCGAGGTCCGGGCCCGCAAGCCAGTGCGCCAGCGCACCGGAGTCGGACAGATCGATCGCGACTTCGACGAGATGGGCGCCGTGACGACCCGCCAGTTCGGTGTTGCCCGACCGTGCGAGACCGAGCACGTCGAATCCCTGACTCAGCAAGTCGCCGGCGATGGCCCCGCCAAGGCCTTTCGAATGCCCGGTCACGATGGCCTTGCGCGCTGGACTGCTCATGGGTTGGATCTCCTGTCTGTCGGCTTCGGCTCGGTCCGGCCAGCACGAATTTGCCCGCATTGTATGACGCGGTAACGAAACACAGTACGATCGGGCTCCAACGACCAATGACGAGATGGAGACCGAAATGAAACGCCTGACACGCCATCTGATCGCAAGCTTCGTGCTGAGCATCGCCGCGGCCGCACCCTGGCCCGGTTTCGCGCCTGTCGCATCTGCCGCCGACTGGCCGGGTCAGCAGGACGGCAGCTACAAGATCAACGACTTCCGCTTTCATGACGGCAGCACGCTGCCAGAGCTGACGCTTGGCTACACGACGATCGGCAATCGCACCGGTGAACCGGTCCTGATCCTGCACGGGACCACCGGCTCGGCAAAAAGCATGCTGGGTGATTCATTCGCCGGCGTGCTGTTCGGCCCGGGGCAACCGCTGGATGCGAGCCGCCACTACATCATCCTGCCCGACGCGCTGGGTACGGGTCGTTCGTCGAAACCCTCGGACGGCATGCGCGCCAGGTTTCCGCGCTACAACTACGTGGACATGGTGAATCTTCAACACCGGCTGGTCACCGAACACCTGGGCATCAAGCACCTGCGCCTGGTACTGGGCAACTCGATGGGCGGCATGCACGTGTGGATGTGGGCGCAGCAATACCCCGAGATGATCGATACCGCCGTGCCCATGGCATCGTCGCCGGGCGAGATGTCCGGCCGCAACTGGATCACCAGGCGCCTGCTGATCGACTCGATCAGGAACGATCCCGCCTGGCAGGGCGGCGACTACACGACGCAACCGCCCAGCCTGAAGTTCGCATCGACATTCTTCTCGTTCGCCACGAATGGCGGCAACCACGGCCTCTACAAGAAAGCGCCCACCCGCGCGAAGGCCGATGAACTGCTTGCTGGGCGACTCTCTGCCGAATTCAAGGGCGACGCCAACGATCATCTTTATCAATGGGACTCGTCCCGCGACTACGACGCGTCACCGGGCCTGGAGAAGATCAGCGCCCGACTGCTGGTCATCAACTCGGCCGATGACGAACGCAATCCGCCGGAACTCGGTCTGCTCGACAAGGAAATCAAGCGAGTGCGCGACGGGCGTGTGCTGCTGATTCCGGGTAGCGCCGATACCGGCGGTCACGGGACGACGATGCAGGCCGGGCTATGGAAGGACGAGTTGGCAAAACTGCTCGAAACGGCGCCGCGACGCGCGAACTGATGCGTCAACCGTAGCGAACGTCGAGGACTTCCAGCGTGTGAGGACCCGACGGGGTATGAAGGACCACTTCATCCCCGACCGTGCTCTTCATCAACGCGCGCGCCACCGGCGAGATCCAGCTCACGCATCCGCGAGCCAGGTCGACTTCATCGATACCGACGATACGGATAGTCTCGTCCGTTTCGCCATTGCGCCGGAACTCGACGGTCGCGCCGAAGTAGATGCGATCCTGGCCTGCCTGCGCCGCAGGATCGACGACTTCGGCCTTCTCGAGTCGCTTCGTCAGGAAACGGATGCGCCGGTCGATCTCGCGCAGGCGCTTCTTCCCATAGATGTAGTCACCGTTTTCCGATCGATCACCATTGGACGCCGCCCATGACACCGTGCGCACGACCTCCGGCCGTTCGGTGTCGATCAGATGCAGGAGTTCCTGCCGGATCCGTTGGTAACCCGACGGCGTGATGTAGTTCTTTACGCCTTCGGGCACATCGGACTGCGACGGCAACTCATCATCATCGTCGGCTTCACTGTCTTCGCGAACGAATGCCTTGTTCACGGCCTGGCTCCGCTCAGCTGCCCGCCACGGACATCTCGTCGATCAGGATCGATCCGGTGCGTTTGCCACCCCGCTGGATCTCGTCGGCACCGACGGCACTGATGCCCTTGAACATGTCGGTCATGTTGCCTGCAATCGTGATCTCTTCGACGGGATACTGGATCTCGCCCTTGTCGACCCAGAAACCGGATGCGCCGCGCGAGTAGTCGCCGTTGACGTAGTTCACACCCTGGCCCATCAATTCGGTGACGAGCAGCCCGCGTCCGAGTTTGCGCAGCATGGCGGTGAAGTCGTCGCCCGGCTTCGTGTCGCGACTCCGGATCGACAACAGATGAGAGCCGCCCGCGTTTCCCGACGTCTTCATCTTGAGCTTGCGTGCCGAATACACCGACAGGAAATACCCCTTCAGCACGCCCTTGTCGACGACCCGACGCGGCTTGGTCGTCACGCCCTCGCCGTCGAACGGCGCCGAGCCGAGGTTGCGGGGTTCGTGAGGGCTCTCCGTGATGCTCACGTGGGCCGGAAACAGACGCTTGCCCAGTGCATCGACGAGAAAGCTCGATTGACGATACAACGCGCCGCCCGAGGCGGCCTGCGCGAAATGGCCCAGCAACCCGGTCGCCAGCGGCGCTTCGAACAGGACGGGCACTCGCTGCGTCTTGACGC
>JBGSTN010001113.1:0-3001 GCA_041736455.1 Burkholderiaceae bacterium
TCACCCGTCGAATGCCGATCGATGATCCCGAGATCGGCGCCGATGCGCAGCGCAGTGCGTGGATGGTCGCCCGTGATCATGATCACGCGAATGCCTGCACCGTGTGCTTCACGGATCGCCAGCGCGACTTCCGGCCTGGGCGGGTCGATGATCCCCACGGTGCCGAGGTAGATCAAGCCTTGCTCGAGTCCGTCGTGCAATGCAGGGGTCTCCCCGGCGGCGAGCGGCCGGTAAGCCACCGCCAGCGTTCGCAACGCAGCGTCGGCCAGCGCACCCACATCGGCCAGGATGCGTCGTCGCCTCGCATCGTCCAGCACATCGACGGACGAACCGACGCGCACCTGCGCGCATCGCGCCAGCAGCACGGCCGGTGCTCCCTTGGCGAAAACGAACGGCGCGTCATCCTGGTCGTGGTCGGCAACGATGACCGACATCATCTTTCGATCGGACGTGAACGGAATCTCGTCCAGGCGCGTGAAGCGCTTCAGACGGCCGACGGTCGAGCCGAGCTTGCTTTCCGCGACCAGGAAGGCGGCTTCGGTCGGATCTCCCTGGATCTCCCAAGCGCCGCCGGACGTCTGGCGCAACGCCGCGTTGCCCGCCAGGCTGCCACCGCTCAGCACGGCCGCCGATTCCTCGTACGACGCCCCCGACGTCAACGCCGCACCGTCATACTCGACCCGTCCGACAGGCGCGTAGCCCACCCCCGTGATGTCGCTCGCACCCGAGGCAGTGACGACGCGCACGATCGTCATCTCGGCACGGGTCAGCGTGCCTGTCTTGTCGGTCGCGATGACCGAAGCCGAACCGAGGGTTTCGACCGACGCCAGTTTCTTGACGATGGCGTGACGCCGCGCCATGCGCTGCACGCCGAGAGCCAGCACGATCGACAGGATGGCGGGCAGCCCTTCGGGCACCGCGGCCACCGCAAGCGACACGCCCAGCAGCAGCACGCGCATGACGTCCGCCAGCGTATGCACATCCTTGGTCAGCATGACGGTCGCCACGACGACGGAGGCGATCATCAACGCGGCCATGCCCAATACCCGCCCGATCCGGGCGATCTCCACCTGCAGCGGCGTCGGATGGTCCTCGGTGGCGTCCAGCATCGTCGCGATGGCGCCCATTTCGGACCGCATGCCGACAGCCGTGACCACCGCACGACCGTTGCCCTGGGCGACCGATGTGCCCTTGAATACCATGTTCGAGCGGTCGCCCAACGCGACCACAGACTTCAAGACGGCCGCGTCTTTCGACACCGGCGCGCTCTCTCCGGTCAACGATGCCTCGAGCATGTGCAGGCCCGAGCACTCTGCCAGTCGCGCGTCGGCACCCGCCGCATCGCCCTCGCTCAACAGGAGGATGTCGCCGGTCACCAGGGCTTCACTCGGGATGCGCAGCACCAGTCCGTCGCGCACGACACCGGATTGGGCCCTTGTCATGCGCGCCAATGCCGCGACAGCGCTTTGCGCCTTGGATTCCTGTATCCAGCCAAGAGCGGCGTTGAGCACGACCACAGCCGTGATGACGATCGCATCGACCGGCCAGTCTTCACGCCCTTCGACGGCCCATGCCGCCAACGACAACGCGGCCGCGCCGAGCAACAGATAGACCAGAGGATCCTGCATCTGAGCCAGCGCGCGACGCCATCGAGACACCGGGGGCACGGTGCGAAGCTCGTTGGCGCCATCGCGCTCGAGACGCCGGGCGACTTCGGCTGCCGTCAGGCCGCGCACGAGGTCTGTCTTGTGGAAGACAGCGACATCGTTCACGTCGACGATGCTCGGATCGAACGAGTCGTCGTGCACGGTGCGAACATTGCCCGGTATGCGATCCAGAACGTGCAGGGCGCGGTCGCCAGGCGTCATTGCCAACGGCGTGGGATGCAAGCGCACTTCATCGTCATGACAAGGTTGGCAAGAGGGTTCGGTACCTCGTCGATCAAGCATACGGGCGAGTCGTACGGCAGACAGTGCGGCAGCGAACACTGGGCCATCGTGGCCGTACGCGACGACAGCCGGTCACATGGAAACGAAGACGACGACGCAGTGGTTGAAATTAATGAAAATCATGACGGATCGACTGCGTTGGAGATTCATGAAAATCATGACGGTGAATTCACTGAGGAGATCGCGCGCTTTCATGATTTTCATGACGCCCGCTTCGCAGCCCGTCGAGACGTTCGAAGGTTCGCGTCTATGCGACGAGACACGTGCCTGTACGGCGCAAAGCGCGCGCAAATATACCCGATATCGAAGCCGATTCGATGCCACTGTTTTGCGGGTACAGTACTGCCGAAACCCAACGAACCGGAGACTTGAATGATTTCGATCGTCGCCCTGGCGCGCCTTCGCGACGCTGCCCGCGTGACCACGTCGGATCCGCGACTCATCGCGATCGCGACGCTCGCGTCGATCACCATAGGGATGCATCAGACCCAAGCGCTCGCACAATCGCGAACGGATTCCCCGCAACCGTCGCTGGCACAAGCCCCGACCGGATCCGTTCCACCAGCCGAACGTCGCTCTTCGGGCACCGGGACCGCGGAGATGCTTCAGCCGGTCGTCGTGACCGGCGATCGATCGGCGTCCGAGCGCTGGCGCGGTACCGCGTCGGTCGACGTGATCGATGGCACCGAACTGCGCGATGGGCAACTGCAGATCAATCTCTCGGAAGGTCTGCGACGCGTGCCGGGCCTCGTGATCCGCAACCGTGAGAACTACGCGCAGGACCTGCAGCTTTCAGTTCGCGGGTACGGGTCGCGAGCGACCTTCGGCGTCAGAGGCATCCGGCTGTTCGTCGACGGGATTCCCGCCAGCAGCCCGGACGGACAAGGACAGACCTCCGCATTCCCGTTGAGCAATGCCGAATCGATCGAAGTGGTGCGCGGCCCGTTCGCCTCCCTCTATGGCGCCTCTTCGGGCGGCGCGATCCTGTTGACCACACGCGATGGTGAACGACCTGGTGAATGGGCCGTCGGTGGTGCAATCGGTTCGGACGG
>JBGSTN010001137.1:0-1989 GCA_041736455.1 Burkholderiaceae bacterium
AGCACCTCCGGTTGCAGACGCGGCTGGCCGTTGGGATCGGTGCCCGTCGTCCATTCGCGCAGCCAGTCGACGCAGCGGGGATCGGAGAGCTTGAAGAAATAGTGTTCGGACGAGCGCAGTTCCGGCACCGCGCCGCTCAGCGCGGACACCGGATTGCCGAGTTCGGTCGGCCCGTAGACGGCGCCGCAGACCTCGCAGGCGTCGCCGAACTGGTCGGGCGACTTGCAGGTCGGGCAGTCGCCCTTCACGTAGCGATCGGCCAGGAACATGCCTTTCACGGGGTCGTAGAACTGTTCGATCTCGCGCGTCACGATCAGGTTCTGCTGGCGCAGAGCGCGATAGATGCCCTGCGACAGTTCGACGTTCTCCGGCGTATCCGTGCTGTGCCAGTGATCGAAGCGGATGTCGAAACCTTCGAGCGGCCGCTGGCGACCGGCAGCGATGCCGGCCACGAAGGCCTTGGGTGTCATGCCGGCCTTCTCGGCCGCGATCATGATCGGCGCGCCGTGCGCGTCGTCGGCACAGACGAAGTGGACTTCGTGACCGCGCTGGCGTTGGAATCTTACCCAGATGTCGGCCTGGATGTACTCCATCACGTGGCCGATATGGAAAGCGGCATTCGCGTAAGGCAGGGCGGTGGTGACGAAGAGCTTGCGGGGCATGGGAACGATTCGGGAGGGGTGTCGAGCCGGATTCGGGGAGCCATCCATTAGACTTGACGATGACCTGCGGCGCAACCGCACGCAACGACGCTACCCACGACATCGGCGACCGGCGACGGCCACCGCCAATATTCCCTGCAAGGATTCTCGATGACGCTGTCCGCAGACCAGATCTCCCAGGCGCTTGCCACAATCATTGATCCCGTCACCGGCAAGGACCTGATCGCCGGCAAGTCGGCGCGCAATATCCGTGTCGACGGCGGCGATGTCGCCGTCGATGTCGAACTCGGCTATCCGGCCAAGTTCCAGATCGACCCGATTCGCCGTGAGGTCGTCGCCCGATTGCGCACGGTGCCCGGCGTCGTCAATGTATCGGCGAATGTCTACCAGAAGATCGTGGCGCACACCGTTCAGCGCGGCGTCAAGACGTTGCCCAACGTGAAGAACGTCATCGCGATCGCGTCGGGCAAGGGCGGCGTGGGCAAGAGCACGACGGCGGTCAATCTCGCGCTGGCGCTGGCCGCCGAGGGTGCCTCGGTCGGCATTCTCGATGCGGACATCTACGGGCCATCGCAGCCCATGATGCTGGGCATCACCGGTCGCCCCGAATCGCAGGACGGCAAGACCATCGAGCCGATGCAGGGGCATGGCATCCAGGCTTCGTCGATCGGTTTCATGATCGATACCGACACGCCGATGGTCTGGCGTGGCCCGATGGTCACGCAGGCACTGGAGCAATTGCTGCGCGACACGAACTGGCACGATCTCGATTACCTGGTCGTCGACATGCCGCCGGGCACCGGCGACATCCATCTGACGCTGGCCCAGAAGATTCCGGTGACCGGTGCGGTGATCGTGACCACGCCGCAGGATATCGCGCTGCTCGACGCGCGCAAGGGGCTGAAGATGTTCGAGAAGGTCGGCATTCCCATTCTCGGCATCGTCGAGAACATGGCAATGCATACGTGCAGCCAATGCGGTCACACCGAGCACATCTTCGGTGCGGGCGGTGGCGAACGGATGGCTGCCGACTATGGCGTCGACTATCTCGGCGGATTGCCGCTCGACATCCGGATCCGCGAGCAGACCGACTCGGGCCGGCCCACCGTCGTCGCCGATCCGGACAGTGACCTGACCGCCATCTACCGGGCAATCGCCCGCAAGGTGGCGATGCGGATTGCCGAGCGCGCCCGCGACATGTCGTTGAAGATTCCTTCGATCGTCGTCCAGAACACCTGAGCGCGATCCGATATGCTGCGATGGTCCGACGGCGCAATGCATGCTTGGGCTCGCCGCCGCGCGATTTCGGCGCTGGCGATCACCGCGA
>JBGSTN010000022.1:0-2913 GCA_041736455.1 Burkholderiaceae bacterium
GTCCCGGGCACCCGACAACAAGGCGCCCGCTGCCGCCGCGGCCCGTCATGCCCCGCGTGGTGCCAAGGCACAGCGACGCCGCGAACAAGGCATCGAGCGCACGCGTCTGTTCGTGCTCGACACGAACGTGCTGATGCACGATCCGAGCGCATTGTTCCGGTTTGCCGAACACGACGTGTTCCTGCCGATCGTCACCCTCGAAGAACTCGACAATCACAAGAAGGGTTCTTCCGAGGTCTCGCGCAATGTTCGCCAGGTCAGCCGCACGCTCGACGGCCTGATCGACACCGCGGTCGAGGGTCTCGATGCCGGTATTGCCTTGGCGGCACTCGGTGAACGCGACGCGCTGGGGCGACTCTATTTCGAGAATCGGACGCTCGACTTCGCGTTGCCCGAATCGCTGTCGACGGACAAGGCCGACAATCGAATCCTTCGCGTCGTCGCAGCGCTGAAGGCGGAGCAGACCGACCACGACGTCGTGCTGGTGTCGAAAGACATCAACATGCGCATCAAGGCGAACATGCTCGGGCTGGCGGCCGAGGACTATTTTAATGATCTGGTCGTCGAGGATACCGACCTGCTTCATCCCGGCATGCTCACGCTGCCGGACGATTTCTGGGACACGCACGGCAAGGGCATGGAATCCTGGCTGCAGGACGGCCAGAACTTCTACCGTATCGCCGGCCCCCTGCTGGGTGCGCTCAGCCTCAACCAGTTCGTCTACCTGCCGGGCGAGTTGAAGCTCGACGCCCAGGTCATCGAGCGCACGGAGCGCCACGCGGTGCTGCGCACCGTTCGCGACTACACCCATCACAAGAATTCGGTCTGGGGCATCGTCGCGCGCAACCGCGAGCAGAACTACGCGCTGAACTTGCTGTGCGATCCCGATATCGACATGGTGTCGCTGCTCGGACAGGCCGGTACCGGCAAGACCCTCCTCGCGCTGGCCGCCGGACTGTCCCAGGTTCTCGACAAGAACCGCTACAGCGAGATCGTCGTCACACGCGCCACGGTGCCGGTAGGCGACGACATCGGGTATCTGCCGGGCACCGAAGAGGAGAAGATGCAGCCGTGGATGGGGGCTCTGGAAGACAACCTCGAGGTGCTGCACAAGCCGGATCCGGCGGCCGGCGAATGGGGGCGTTCGGCCACACAGGACCTCATCAAGAGCCGCATCCGCGTCAAGTCACTGGCGTTCATGCGTGGCCGCACGTTCATCAACAAGTTCCTGATCATCGACGAAGCGCAGAACCTGACGCCGAAACAGATGAAGACGCTGATCACACGCGCGGGTCCGGGCACCAAGGTGGTCTGTCTCGGCAACATCGCCCAGATCGATACGCCCTATCTCACTGAAGGCTCGTCCGGCCTCACCTATGTCGTGGATCGCATGCGCGGCTGGGCCCACAGCGGCCACATCACGCTGCAACGCGGCGAACGCTCGCGCCTGGCCGACTATGCGGCCGAAGCACTCTGATCGGAGACTTGCTCCGGACACTTGCCCGGGCTGAGCAATTGCCTGCGCGGCGAAACGTCGGGCATGTGCCGGGGACCGGTGCTCAGTGCACGTTGCCGGTGGAGAAGTTCTCGAAGCGCGTGTATTGCCCGATGAACGTGAGGCGGGTGGTTCCGATGGGACCGTTGCGCTGCTTGCTGATGATGATCTCGGCGGTGCCCTTGTCGGGTGTGTCGGGGTTGTAGACCTCGTCCCGATAGATGAACAGGATCACATCGGCATCCTGCTCGATCGCGCCCGACTCGCGCAGATCGGACATCACCGGCCGCTTGTTCGGTCGTTGCTCGAGCGATCTGTTCAGCTGCGACAACGCGATGACCGGACACTTCAGTTCCTTGGCCAGGCTCTTGAGTGATCGCGAGATTTCGGACAACTCGGTCGCCCGATTCTCGTTGGAAGAAATCGAGCCCATCAGCTGGATGTAGTCGATGACGATGAGGCCGAGCTGTCCGCACTCGCGCGACAGCCGGCGGGCGCGAGAGCGCAACTCCAGCGAGTTGAGCGCCGGTGTCTCGTCGATGAACATCTGGGCGTCCTGCATCTTCTGGATCGCCATCGTCAATCGACCCCAGTCGTCGTCGTTGAGTCGCCCCGTACGCAGACGCTGTTGATCGAGACGGCCGATCGAGCAAAGCGATCGCTGGGCGAGCTGGTTGGCACCCATTTCCATCGAGAAGACGGCGACCGGCAATTGCAGTTCGATCGCGACACTCTCGGCGATGTTCAGCGAGAAAGCGGTCTTGCCCATCGACGGGCGGCCCGCCACGATCACGAGATCCCCCGGTTGCAGCCCCGACGTCATCTGGTCGAGGTCGACGAATCCCGTGGCCACGCCGGTGATGTCGCTCGGGTTGTCGCGCTGATAGAGTTCGTCGATGCGCTCCACGACATCGGAAAGCACCTTGTTGAGCGGAAGAAACCCATCGCGGCGGCGATTGCGGTGTTCGGCGATCGCGAGCATCTTGGCTTCCGCCTCGTCCAGCAATTGAGCCGTCTCGCGGCCTGCCGGCATGAACGCGCTGCTCGCGATCTCTTCCGAGGTGGCGATCAGTCGCCGCAGGATCGACCGGTCGCGAACGATCTCCGCATAGCGGCGCACGTTCGCCGCCGAAGGCGTTTCGATGGCGAGCGAATTCAGGTAACTCATGCCGCCGGGCAACTCGCCGCCTTTGCCATCGGCCTGCATCGCCTCGTAGACGGTCACCACATCCGCCGGCTGATTGCGGTCGATGAGCCGGCTGATCCGTTCCCAGATCAACCGGTGATCGAACCGATAGAAGTCATCGGCCGACAACACGTCGGAAATGCGCTCGAACGCGGCATTGTCGAGCAGCAGACCGCCGAGCACCGCCTGCTCGGCTTCGATCGAATGCGGCGGCACCCGCACCGCCGCCACT
>JBGSTN010000044.1:0-2214 GCA_041736455.1 Burkholderiaceae bacterium
GCGCCGGTTGGCTGATCGCCCGAACCGGGCTCGCGCTGGCGGCGCAGACCGGATTGTCCGACACAGCCGTCGGCGGCATCTTCACGGCGCTGTCGACCTCCCTCCCCGAACTCGTGACGATGTTGGCAGCCGTTCGCCAAGGTGCCTTGACGCTGGCAGTGGGCGATATCGTCGGCGGCAACATCTTCGACACGCTTTTCGTTGCCGTCGCCGACGTCGCCTATCGCGAAGGCTCGGTGCTGCATGCCGAGGGCGGCCCAGGCGTGTCGATGATTGTCGGTGCGTCGTTACTGCAGACGGGGATATTGTTGGTCGCATTGCTGGAACGCGAGCAGAGCGGCCTGGCCAATGTGGGCGTCGACAGCCTGTTGATTCTGGCAATCTACCTCGGCCTGTGCTGGTTGCTGCTGCTGTCGTGACGCAAACCCTCCCCAAGACGCCAAAGGAGTCGTTCGATGTCGCCGAAGTTCATGCAGATCATCCGCTGGTTCGAACGTGCCGAACTCGTCATCTACCTGGCTACCGCGGCACTGCTCGTCGCCACGGCCGGCGGCCTGCTGGTGATCGCCACCATCGAAATGTTGCAGCGATTGATTGTTGGCGAATACATTGCCGCGCTGTTGCAGGTGCTGGACCGCGCACTGCTGCTGCTGATGCTGGCGGAGATTCTCTACACGGTGCGCCGGGTGGCCCAGAAACATCGGCTCGATGCCCAGCCATTCTTCATTGTCGCTATCATCGCAGCCATTCGACGCATGCTGATCATCACTGCCGAAGGCGCGACCCATGTCGATATAGGCGATCCCGCATTCCAGGCTGCCGCCCTCGAACTCGGACTGCTCGGCGTGCTGATCCTGATGCTCGCGGCCGCAATGGCGCTGCTGGCGCGCTATGACGTCGACAAGTCCGATGTCCAACACTGAATGATGATGAACCCTTCGTGGGCAAGGTTCATCAGCACGGCCTGACAAGTCAAACCGGGATAGCCATGGCGACGCCTTTGAATACTCGCCGACACATTCCATTCAGCGCAGCGCGATGTCCGCTTCCCGTGCAATGCTCTCCACGACCTGCGCGCTGGCATCGGCTGGACGATTGCCCCAGCGTGTTCGAAGTTCGTTCGTGATGCTGGCAATCTCGGCGGCCGACAAACGGCCGGCATAGGCTGGCATCGCCTGCATTCGCTCACCATGTGCAAGCTCGCGTGCCGGCACGCCCTGCAACAGGATGCGAACCAGGTTGCGCGGATCTTCCAGCATCGCTGTCGTGTTGGTTGTGAGCGGCACCGACGCGTGTGGCTTGCCCTCGCCGTCGGTGCCGTGACACCCAGCGCAAAGGCCCAGGTAAAGGGTCCGCCCCTGCGACGGTCGATCGCCAGGCGGCACGGCCGGCGGCAGTTCGCGCCGTGCACTCCGAGCCGCACGTTTCGCGAGTGCCAAATCCGATGCAGACGGAACGGGAACCCGGTCATCGAAAAGATATGCCGAGATCGCGACGAGATCGTCCTTTACCAGGTACTGTGTCGAGTGTTCAAGCACCGGATACATGTTGAACGTCATCGTTCCCTGGGAAGCGAGGCCGGTGCGCAGGAACGCGTGAAGATCGGGGCCGGTCCAACCGCGCGCACGCAGACCTTCTGCACTGATGTCGGGGGCCGTAACCTGCTCGATAACCCCGCCCCGCAGGTGACGTTCCGACTTTGCGTATGCCAGGTTTCGAGGCGTGTGGCATTCGCCACAATGGCCGAGGACATCGACCAGATAGCGCCCGCGATGCCAATCCGACGATCGGCCTGCAACTGTAGGAAGGGACCGCTCGTGCGGCAGGAAGAGCCGGTTCCAGAAGGCGATTGCCGGACGGAAATCGAAAGGGAACGGGAGTTCGGGCGCGCGGCTGGGAATATCGACCGGGCGCTGGCGCATCAACCAGAACCAGAGTGCGTCGACATCGGCGCGCTCGATCTGGTGATACGACGCATAAGGCATCGCCGGATAGAGTCGCGTGCCGCCCTTCGCTATCCCTTCCACCATCGAGCGGTAAAGGTCATCGGCACTCCAGTCTCCGATGCCATGCACGATGGAAGGCGTGATGTTGGATCCGTAGATCGTGCCTATCGGCGTCTCGAGTGGCGTGCCGCCCGCCAGTGCAACGCCGTCTGGCGTATTGTGGCACGCGGCACAATCGGCCGCGCGCGCGATGTAGCGGCCACGCTCG
>JBGSTN010000047.1:0-3797 GCA_041736455.1 Burkholderiaceae bacterium
GGCATGCGCTGGGCCAGGTGATCGAGACGGACCATCTCCAGCGCCTCCCGTGCACGCGGCGCGATCTCGGCCGCAGGTACGCCGGTGACGCGCAACCCGTAACCCACGTTGTCCTGCACCGACATGTGCGGAAACACCGCGTATGACTGGAACACCATGTTGACCGGCCGCTGGTTCGGTGCCATCCGCGTCAAGTCCTTGCCATCGAGCAGCAGCTCGCCACTGGTCGGCATTTCCATGCCCGCGATCATGCGCAGCAGCGTCGTCTTGCCACACCCGGAAGGGCCCAGCAGGGCGAAGAACTCGTTCTCGTAGACGTCGAACGTGATGTCGGCTACGGCAGTCGTCTTGCCGAAGCGCTTGGAAAGCTGGCGTATCGAGATGATGGGCGATGGCATGGTCATGTCGTGGCGTCGGAACCGGGCGGTTGCTCGTCGGGACGCTGCAGGCGCAAAGCGATGAAGGTCGCGACCACCGTGATGAGAATCAGGGCGGTCGAGGCGGCGTTGACGTCGGGTGAAACCCCCCGGCGCACCAGCGAGTAGACCTTGACCGGGAATGTGACGGTATTCGGACCGGATGTGAAGAAGGTGATGACGAAATCGTCGAGCGACAGCGTGAACGCGAGCAGTGCGCCTGCCACGACGCCGGGCATCATGAAGGGAAGGATCACATGCCGAAAGGTCTGCCATTCACTGGCCCCTAGATCGCGTGACGCCTCCTCGAGCTCGCGGTTGAAACCGGCGAGCCGCGCGCGCACGACGATGGCGACGAATGGAAACGAGAACGCGATGTGGGCAATCGTGATCGCACTGAGATTCAACGGCCAGGGCAGATCGCTGGGCCAGTCGAGTCGCGCGAAGAAGACCAGCATCGCCACGCCCATGCAGATTTCGGGCACCACGATCGGCAGCGCGATGAATCCCTCGAATGTCGCCTTGAGCGGAAAACGGAAGCGCCAGAGCAGCAGGGCGATCATCACGCCCAGGGTCGTCGCGACGATCGTGCACATGAACGCGATCGTGATCGAATTGCCGAGCGCCTCCATCAGCGAGGCGTCGCGCCAGGCGATCCCGTAGTACTTGAACGTGAACCCCTGCCAGGTGATATTGCGCTTGGAGTCGTTGAAGCTGAATGCAATGAGGGCGAGGATCGGCGCATAGAGAAGCGCGAACGTGACGAACATCGCGGCGCGCAGCCAGAAACGCCGCCCGTACTCGAGCGGGCCCTTCATGAACGCCGCTCGGCTGTGCGCGATTCGGCACCTCGGGTCACGAGAGCGCGAATCGCCAGCGCACCGAAGGTGATGTACATGAGCAGGAACGAAAGCGCTGCTCCGAACGGCCAGTCGTTGGCCGCCTTGAACTGGCGCTCGATCACGTTGCCGATCATGACCGCATTCGCGCCCCCCAGCAGGTCAGGCGTCAGGAACGAGCCGAGCGTCGGAATGAACACGAGGATGATGCCGGTCAGGATGCCGGGCATCGTCAGCGGCACCGTGATTCGCCAGAAGGTAGTCCACTGGCTGGCGCCCAGATCGAGGCTCGCTTCCAGCAGTGACCGGTCGAGCCGGTCGATGGTGGCGTAGAGGGGCAGCACCATGAAGGGCATGTAGACGTAGACCAGCCCGATGATGACCGCCCCGTTGTTGTAGAGCAGTTCGAGCGGCTGAAACTCGCCGATCACATGATCGAGCATCGCCAGGTTCCAGAGCCATTCGAGCGAGAAATTCAAGAAACCCTGCGTGCGAAACACGGCGATCAGTGCGTAGGTCCTGATCAGCAGATTGATCCAGAACGGCAGCATCACCGCCATCAGCAGCCACGGCTTCAGGCGCGGGGAAGAAAAGCAGATCCCGAACGCGATCGGATAGGCGATGACAAGGCACAGCGCCGTCGACAGTACGCTGATCCACAGCGTGTTCCAGAAGATCTGCAGATAGACGGGCTCGAGCGTTCGCACATAGTTGGCCAACGTGCCCGTGATGTTCACGTCGACGAGCCCCGCCTTTTCGCCGAACGACAGCATCCAGATCATGCTGAGCGGCGCGACGAAGAACACGAGCAACCAGGCGCTGCCCGGTACCGCGAGCAACGCGAAGACCAGCGGATTCTTCTTCCAGGATTCCAGCACGGAGGTCGTCACGCGGCCTGGATGCGCGACCAGGACTCGTCACGCAGCCGCGTCGCAGCTTCTCCGAGATAGGTGGACGATTCGCACTTGGCCAGGATGTCGTCCGACGGGAAGATGATCGGGTTGTTCAGGTATTCGGGAGGCAGCAGCTTCTTCGCGGCTTCGTTCGGGGTCGCGTACTTGACGGTGCGGGCGATATCGGCGCCCACCTCGGCCGAGAAGATGTGGTTGATGAACGCATGCGCGTTCTCGGGGTGGGGAGCACCTTTTGGAATCGCGATGCAGTCCTGCCAGAGATTGCTGCCTTCCTGCGGCACCACATAACCGATGTCGTCGTCTTCGGCGATCACCTGCAGGATGTCGCCATTCCATTCCTGCGCCAGGTCGACCTCGCCGGACGCGAGCAGATCCTGGCCATTGTCGTCGGCGAAGATCTTGATGGCCTTCTTGCCCTTGATGACCAGCGCTTCGGCAGCCTTGATCTCTGCGGGATCCCTGGAATTCCAGGAGTGACCGAGGAACTTGAGCGCGGCGCCGAGCACGTACTGGCTGGCACCCAGCAACGCGATGCGGCCTGCATGCGACTCGGCGGCCAGTACGCTTTGCCAGCTGCTCACGCCTTTCTTGACCTTCGACTTGCGGTACCCGATGCCGATGGTGCCCCACATGTAGGGCAGCGAATACCTGCGGCCCGGGTCGAACGGCGCGTCGTCGATGAAGCGCTTCGTGATATTGGCGATGTTCGGGATCCTGGCATGATCGAGCGGCATCAGCATGTCGGCCAGCACCATGCGCTCGACGTAGTCGTTGGTGGGCATGATCACGTCATAGCCGGGGTTGCCGGCCTTGAACTTCGCGAACAGTTCGTCGTTGTCGGCGAACAGGTCCATCCGCACGTCGATGCCGGTCGCCTTGCGGAAATCGCCGAGCGTGTTTTCGCCGATGTAGGTGTCCCAATTGAGGAAGTTCAGGCGTTTTTCCTCGGCCGCGAATGCCCTGTTTCCGGCCAGCGAAAGACCGATGATCGCAGCCGGGCCCGCCTTGAGCAGGCGACGACGGCCCGCGCGGGATGCGGCATGGATCGGGTGAGCGGCAGATGTCGGGCAGTGGGTCATGGCATCGGGAGTCTGACTGGGTGGATGAAGGGGTATTTTGGCCGAAAACGTGCTGGGGGTGAATTCGCTGACAACAATTCTCTGGGCGACGAGTCGATATGGCAAACTGGGGTGACCGATCAGCCGGAACGGCACCGCGACGACGCGACGTGCGGCGACGATGCGTCGTGCGACGGTCAGGCATGGCTCGACGACTACAGGAGGATTGATGACGATTCCGGCAGAACGGGACCAGGCAACCATATCGCGGCAGGCAGCGCAGCGCGCGCTCGCGCCGGGTGTGTCCGATCGATCGCCGACGGCATTCTTCTGGGACGAGCGCTGCTTCTGGCACGGTGGTGGCAACTATGCCTTCGTCGCGCCCGTCGGTGGTCTCGTGCAACCGCTTGCAGCGGGCGGGCTGCCAGAAAGCCCCGAGACCAAGCGTCGTCTGGTCAATCTGATGCGAGTCACCGGGCTGATGGACCGGCTAGACACGAGCAGCGCCGCGCCCGTCACCGACGAAGACCTGCGTCGTGTGCACCCGGCGCACTACCTCGATGCGTTCCG
>JBGSTN010000089.1:0-2582 GCA_041736455.1 Burkholderiaceae bacterium
GGCGCGCGAGCGGGCCAATGCCCATGCCCTTCGAAACACGTTGTTGACAGCCATATCGCATGATCACCGTACGCCTCTGGCAACCATCCTGAGCGCATCGAGCGCGTTGCATGACCAGGGCGAACGGCTGTCCCCGGCCCAGCGCCTGCGGCTGGCGGCCACGATTGCCGACGAAGCCACCCATCTTTCACGCCTGACCGAGAACACGTTGCAACTGGCAAGTCTGGGCGCCGGTCGGCCGGTGCTTCAAACCGACTGGGAATCGGTCGAGGAGGTGATCGGCACCGTTCTGCATCGCGTTCGACAGCGCGATCCCGGCAACGTGATCAAGGTGAACGTGGCGCCGGGCCTCCCCTTGTTGCGGTGTGACGCTGTATTGATGATCCAGCTGCTGGAGAATCTCGTGGACAACGCGATCAAGTACGGTGGACCTGAACCGGCCGTCGAAGTGTTGGCGAGGCGATCGGGCGACAACGTGATGATTGCCGTGAGGGATCGTGGGCCGGGAGTCGATCCGGAACTGACCGAACACATCTTCGATGCGTTTCAGCGCGCGAGTCACGACAGGATCGGCGACAAGCTTTCCCAGGTATCACCAAGGGGAGCCGGTGTCGGGTTGGCATTGTGCCGCGCCATTGCGCGAGAACACGGCGGCGACGTGCAACTCAGGCAGCGACGCGGTGGTGGTGCGAGCTTCGAGGTCATGCTGCCGGTCGAGGGCATGCCGAAGACGCCATCCCCGGCGGACGACGTGGGAGCGATGTCGTGAGCCTGACGGTGCTGCTCGTCGAGGACAACCGCGAACTTCGCATGACGCTGAGCGATGCACTTGCGGTCGAGGGGTATTGCGTGATGGCGTCGGCCACGCTCGCCGACGCACAGGCCGTGATTGCCAATGCGGTCGGGAACGGCGGTCTCGACATCGTGCTGCTGGACCTGGCGTTACCTGACGGCGAAGGTGATGTCTTGCTGGCGGGACTCAGGCGTGTTCGCGCAACGCCCGTGATCGTGATTTCCGCGCGTCACGGCGAGTCCCACAAGGTGCGACTGCTGGATGCCGGAGCCGACGACTACCTGATCAAGCCGTTCAGTCTCGCCGAGCTTTTGGCCAGGATGCGCGTCGCGTTGCGGCACCGGGGAACGCTGGTTCGTCCGGTGACAGTGCGATACGAGCGAACGGGATTGCTGGTGGATCTCGAGACGCGCCATGTTCATCGGGACGGCGTCGAGGTGCATCTGACTCCCACGGAATTCCGGCTGCTGGCAGCCCTCGTGCGAAGCGCAGGACGTGTGGTGACGCATCGTCAGTTGCTGCTCGACGTCTGGGGTCCCGAGTACACCGAGCACACGCATTATCTGCGCCTGTACATGGGCCAGCTTCGCGCCAAGCTCGAGCCCGAGCCGGCTGATCCCCGCCTGCTGCTCACCGAACCCGGGATCGGATATCGCTTGGCCGAACCGGGTGACTGATGATCGGGCAACACAGCCCGCGCGCGACGGATGATGCCGTTCGCATCAGTTCACGGAACCGGATGGCTCGGATCGACGTCTGCGGCATTGCGAAAACCGTGGCGCGACAGCATGCCGCAAGCGGTTCGTTCCGAAACACCCAGCGCATCAGCCACCAGCCGGCGGTTGCCTCGGTACTTGAGCAGCAATGTGCCGAGATACTCGCGTTGAATGACGTCCAGCGTCGGCTCGCCCTTGATCAGCAGGAAAGCCTGGGATCCGAGGTCTGAATCCGTCCGGTTCAACGTACTCGACGCAGCATCCATCTGTCCATTCGACGATTGGTGCAGCAGAAGATGCTCGCAGTCGATGTCCGACGAGTCGGCGGCAACGATCAGCGCCTGCTTGATCACGTCACGGCACCAGTCCATCAGCGCGAGTGGCTCACTTTCCCGATCATGCAGCCAGGCGGGAGCGTGGAGGTCTTCGGCGGCGATGGTATCGAAGGTACCGAGGGACAGGAAGGGTTGAGGACCGCTCATGATTTGTTCACCGTGCCCTGGGGGTGGGCGATGAAGACGATCGAGGGATGGGTCAGTTCGGGGTCGGCCATGTTGCGCACCTGGCCCACGGGAGTCTGGCCGGGCATCATGGCCTTGGTCGGGTGGGTGCCGGCGCGCAACTGGTCGATGGGTCCGATGTCGAGCACGCGCATCATGCAGGCCGAGACGCAGTAGGGCTTTCGCCCGGCGTCGAGTTCGTCGATGCACAGGTTGCACTTCTTGACCACGTTGTCGTGGGGATCGAACTGGGGTGCGCCGTAGGGGCAGGTGGCCTCGCAGCGGCGGCACCCGATACAAAGGCTGGAGTCGATGTCGACCACGCCGTTGTCGGCGCGCTTCCAGATGGCACCGGTGGGGCAGGCGGGCAGGCAGGCGGGCTCGGCGCAGTGGTTGCACGACATGTTGACCTTGTAGGCGAACACGTCGGGGAAGGTGCCGCCCTCGATGTACATGACGCGTCGGAAGCGCGGCCCGGGGGCCAGGCCGTTCTTGTCCTTGCAGGCGATCTCGCAGGCGCGGCAGCCGATGCAGTCGACGTTGTTGTGGATGAAGCCCAGTTGCTGGGCGGGC
>JBGSTN010000090.1:0-6313 GCA_041736455.1 Burkholderiaceae bacterium
GCTGCAGCGTGCCGGTCTTCGCGCGCTCGGCGAACGATTGCATGATCGGCGCGTGGGCGACGTCACGCGTCTGGGCGTTGCCGTCGGATGCGGGCAGCGCACTCATGTTGTCGAAGTATTCGCGCCACGCCTCCGGAACGGATGACGGGTTGCTCAGGTAGCTCTCGTACAACTCTTCGACGTACGGCGCATTGCCGCCGAAAAGGTAGGAGTTCGACTGGAAGGACTTCATCATGGCGGATCACCTTTTGAAACGAGTTTCTCGTTCAGGAAGAATCTGTCGCCGGTAGCTGGCACCTCGGTGCCCGCGCTCGCGTCGACAGCGACGCCAGCAGTCGGTCTGCGACCACTGGCGCCCGCACGAAAAAACGGGGTTAAGTCATGGATGGACGCACTGGTATGGTGATGCGAGGATAACCGGACACTTGAAAAGCGGCCAGTGGCGATGTGTGTCGGCCACCGCATTGATCCGGATAAACGAACCCGGTGCGTGCGGCCGTTGTCTCTTCACCACTGGTATCGATCGGAATGGAGGATCACCCGCGCTGGTCGATCGGAATCAGATCCCGCCGCGGCGCGCCGGTGAACAGCTGACGCGGGCGACCGATCTTCTGATCGGGATCGGCGATCATCTCGTTCCACTGCGCGATCCAGCCGACGGTACGGGCGAGGGCGAATATGCAGGTGAACATGTCGTTCGGGATGCCCATGGCGCGTTGCACAATGCCCGAGTAGAAATCAACGTTCGGGTAGAGCTTGCGCTTGATGAAGTACTCGTCTTCGAGCGCGATCTGCTCGAGCTTCATCGCCAGAGCCATCAACGGATCGTTGCGCAGTCCGAGCTCGTCGAGCACCTCGTGGCAGGTCTCGCGCATCAGTTTGGCACGCGGATCATAGTTCTTGTAGACCCGGTGACCAAAACCCATCAGCTTGGTCGACGAATCGGGATCCTTCACTTCGGCAATGAATTCGCCGATCTTCTCCATTCCGCCACGGGCCTGGATCTCGGCCAGCATCTTCAGGCAGGCTTCGTTCGCGCCACCATGTGCCGGCCCCCAGAGCGTCGCGATACCGGCGGCGATGCATGCGAACGGGTTCGCGCCAGACGAACCCGCCAGTCGCACCGTGGAAGTCGAGGCATTCTGCTCGTGATCGGCGTGCAGGATCAGGATGCGATCGAGCGCATGCACGAGGACGGGATTCGGCGTGTACTCGTCGCACGGTGTGGCGAACATCATGTGCAACAGGTTCCCCGCGTACGACAGGCTGTTGCGCGGATACATGAACGGCTGGCCGCATGAATACTTGTAGGCCATTGCCGTCAGCGTGGGCATCTTCGCAATCAGGCGAATGGCCGAGATGAAACGATGATCGGCATTCGTGATGTCGGTGGAGTCGTGATAGAACGCCGAGAGCGCACCGACGACCCCGACCAGGATCGCCATCGGGTGCGCGTCGCGCCGGAAACCGCCGAAGAATCGATGCAACTGCTCGTGCACCATGTTGTGATGCCCGACGCGGAACTCGAAGTCCGCCTTCTGCGCGTGGTTCGGCAATTCACCATTGAGCAGCAGATAGCAGGTTTCAAGATAATCGCATTGAGTGGCCAACTGCTCGATCGGATAGCCGCGATAGAGCAACTCGCCTTTGTCACCGTCGATATAGGTGATCTTCGATTCGCACGCTGCCGTGGCCATGAAACCCGGATCGAAGGTGAACTTGCCCGTGGCTCCGTAGAGTTTCCGGATATCCATCACATCCGGGCCGATCGATCCCTTGTGAATCGGGAAATCGATACTGGGCGTGCCGTCGGAAAAGCTGAGTGTCGCCTTGTTTTCGGTAGTCATGGTCATCCTCAAAAAATGCTGAATGCGAATGTCGACCCGGTGGGATCCGGAGGCGACTCGTCAGACGCCCCGAAGCAGGCCGAGGACGCGTTTGACATCTGGCGTGTCGAGCTCGCCCTGCGGCTCGGATCGCGCGAGAATCAGATCGAGGAGGTCGTTGTCCGTTTCATCGAGAAGTTGATGCAGACCTGCGACATCCTCGTCACTCAGGGAGCTTTCGTGCCGATCGAGAAATCGCGTGAGCACGAGGTCGTTCTCGAGCAGACCTCGCCTCGCTCGCCATCGCAACCGCCGTCGGTTGGCACCATCGTCCTGATGGGCAGTCACTACAAAAGCGGCATCGCCGACCGGCTCGCCCGCCCCTGGTGCATAACTGCCGCCGCCGGCTGCCTGCGGCCGGCTCGCCTTGATCGATTCGGGGCTTCGCGATTTCAACGCAGAATACTCCATGGGTCGACCGAGGTCGCGATCAGACACTGCGCCTGACCATCAGTTCCTTGATCTTGCCGATTGCACGGGTCGGATTCAAACCCTTCGGGCAGACATCGACGCAGTTCATGATGGTGTGGCAGCGGAACAGCCGGTAAGGATCCTCGAGGTTGTCCAGCCGTTGGCTGGTCGCCTCGTCACGACTGTCGGCGATGAATCGATACGCCTGAAGCAATCCGGCAGGACCGACGAACTTGTCGGGGTTCCACCAGAACGACGGGCACGACGTGGAGCAACAGGCACACAGGATACATTCGTACAGCCCGTCCAGTTCGAGCCTGTCTTCGGGTGATTGCAGCCGTTCCCTCTCGGGTGGCGGCGTCTCGTTGATCAGATAGGGCTTGATCGAGTCGTATTGCGCGAAGAATTGCGTCATGTCGACGATCAGGTCGCGAATGACGGGCAATCCGGGCAACGGCTTCAGGACGATGGGCTCCTGCAGTTCGCGCAGGTTCGTGATGCAGGCAAGGCCGTTCTTGCCGTTGATGTTCATCGCGTCGGACCCGCAGACGCCCTCGCGGCACGAGCGCCGGAAAGCCAACGAATCATCGTTGTCGATCTTGATGCGGAACAGGGCATCGAGCAGCATCTTGTCGGTCGGCTGGAGTTCGACGACCAGATCCTGCATGTACGGTCTGGAATCCTTGTCAGGATCATAGCGATAGATCGAGAAGCGCATCGTGCGCCGGGCGGCAGCCACATCGATCATCGGTGCTTCCACAACTGCGTTCATCGTTCAGTACTCCAACAGCCAGCGCGTTGCCAGGCAACGCCGTGAGTCGTTCGGTTGAGCTCGTGACAGCTTCAGAAAGTGCGCGCCTTGGGCACGAAAGTCTCGACGGTGAGCGGCTTCAGCTTGACGTCCTTGTAAGCGAGACGATTGGCCTCCGAATACCAGAGGGTGTGGCGCATCCAGTCGACGTCGTTGCGATCGGGATGATCCTTGTGAGCATGCGCACCACGGCTTTCCGTTCGCGCATTCGCCGACACGATCGTCGCCTTGGCCGTCTCGATCAGGTTGTCGAGTTCGAGTGCCTCGACGCGCGCCGTGTTGAAGACCTGCGATTTGTCGGCGATATGCACGCGGGCAACGCGTTTGTCGAGTTCCATGATCTGGGCAACACCCTCGGCAAGCAGCTCGGATGAACGGAACACGCCGCAGTGATGCTGCATCGACTTTCGGATGTCATTGGCGACATCCTGGCACCGTTCGCCGCTGCTGGAACCGTTCAGCCTTGCCAGACGGGCGAGCGTCGCATCGCCCGCATCGGCAGGAAGCGCCTTGTGCGCGCGGCGGCCCGCCCTGCTTTCGACGATATGGTTGCCCGCGGCCCGCCCGAACACCAGCAGGTCGAGCAACGAGTTGGTACCGAGTCGATTGGCGCCATGGACCGAGACGCACGCACATTCGCCGATCGCGTACAGGCCATCGAGCACGTGATTGTCGTCGCCGCCATTCTGGATCACGACCTGACCATGGAAATTGGTCGGGATACCGCCCATCTGATAGTGGATGGTCGGCACGACCGGAATGGGATCGCGGATCGGATCCACGTTGGCGAATTTGATCGCTATCTCCCGGATCGACGGCAGCCGCTTCATGATCGTTTCGGCGCCCAGGTGATCGAGCTTGAGTAGCACGTGATCACGATCCGGACCGCAACCGCGACCCTCCTTGATCTCCTGGTCCATCGATCGGGAAACGAAATCGCGCGGCGCGAGGTCCTTCAGCGTGGGCGCGTAGCGTTCCATGAATCGCTCACCCTTGCTGTTGAGGAGCATGCCGCCCTCGCCTCGCACACCTTCGGTCACGAGGACGCCCGCACCGGCAACGCCAGTGGGATGGAATTGCCAGAACTCCATGTCCTCGAGCGGAATGCCGGCACGTGCAGCCATGCCCATGCCATCGCCGGTATTGATGAAGGCATTCGTCGAGGCGGCCCAGATCCGGCCGGCGCCTCCGGTGGCGAGCACCGTAACGTTGGCCTCGAGGATCATCACCTCGCCGGTCTCCATCTCGAGCGCGATGACGCCCGCGATGCCACCGTCGACATCGCGAATCAGGTCGAGCGCCATCCACTCGACGAAGAACTGCGTTCGCGCCCGGACATTGCGCTGGTAGAGCGTATGCAGCAGCGCATGGCCGGTGCGGTCAGCCGCCGCACAGGCACGTTGCACCGGCTTTTCACCGAAGTTGGCCGTATGGCCGCCGAACGGCCGCTGGTAGATCGTGCCGTCTTCATTGCGATCGAACGGCATGCCGAAATGCTCGAGTTCGTAAACGACCTTGGGCGCTTCCCTGCACATGAACTCGATCGCGTCCTGGTCACCGAGGTAATCGGAGCCCTTGACGGTATCGAACATGTGCCAATACCAGTTGTCCTCGCTCATGTTGCCGAGCGATGCCCCGATGCCGCCCTGGGCAGCGACAGTATGGGAGCGCGTCGGAAAGACCTTCGACAGGACGGCGACGTTCATCCCCGCTTCGGCAAGTTGCAGCGAGCAACGCATGCCGGAGCCACCGGCACCGACGATGACCGCATCGAACTTGCGGCGCGGCAGATTATTGGCAAGATGGTTGAGCACGTCTGCCATCTAGACTCTCCAGAGGATCGTGACTGCCCAGACCGCATAACCGATCAACACGATGATCGTGGCCACCTGGAGGGACAATCGGATCCAGGTCGGCTTGATGTAATCCATGAAGATGTCGCGCACACCGATCCACGCATGCCACGACACCGCGAGCATGGCCAGCAGCGTCAGCACCTTCATGAAGGGCGCTGCGAAGATGCCGCTCCATCCCATGAAGTCGAGATCGCCGGCACCCAGCCAGATGAAGAACAGGACCAGCGAATAGACGGCGAGCACGATCGCGGTGATCCGCTGGGCGAGCCAGTCCTTGAGGCCGTAATGGGCACCGACGACGATGCGTTGCGTGGTCATGACCAGCTCCCGAACAGCCTGACTGCCGCGAACAAAGTCAGCACCAGACTCGCGCCGAGCGTGGCGATGGCGGTCATCCGGGCAGGCTCCTTGTCGAGACCGATGTGCAGGTCGAGCGCGAGGTACCTGATACCTGCGCACAGATGATGGAAGAACGCCCAGAACAGGGCGAGCAGGACGAGCTTGACGAACGCATTGTCGGCCACTGCTTCGAACCGGGCGTAGGTGACGGGCGAAGACAGGCTGAGCTGGAACAGGTAGAGCACCAGCGGAATGCCGATGAGAAAGAGCAGCATCCCGCTGATCCGATGAAGGATCGACACGACACCCGCCAGTGGCAGACGGTAGCCACCCAACTGGGCAATGCCGATGTTCCTGAAAACCGGGCGCCTGTGCCGCAGGGCTCGACCGGAGCCACCACCAGCGTTTGTTCCCCTCGCGTCGGGCATTGAATACCTCAATTGATTTGGAAGCAGAATTGACAGGCTCGACAATTCGAGCCCGGTATTTTGACTCAATTTTCCGCGTTGCACCAATTGGCCGAAAGCCGACCTGACACCCATCAGCGCATCTCGTTCAAATAGTGATAGTGGGCGGTCAGATAGATCCCGCGCCGGTACTCGACCGCACACGCTTCATACGTCACGGAGACCCGTTCCACGGCCAGAACGGGCGTGCCGCGCGGCACGGCCAGCAGGCGTGCTGCATCCTCATCGGCCAGTTCCGCACGGACCCGCTCGGTCGCCTGCAGCATGCGTGTCGAAAACTCCGTTTCGAACAGCGCATAGAGCGGCCCCTCGTGCGCGGCGAGTCGCTCGGCCGTCAGGCCACGGAAACGCTCGCCAGGCAACCATATATCGTCGAGCACCGTGGGCAAGGTCTCGAAATCGAGCACGCGGCGGATATGCACGACCGACTCGCCCGGCCGCAGGACGAGCGCACGCGCGACATCCTGCGACGCCCTCATGCGGCGGCAGGACAGGATCCTGCTCGTGAACAGCGGAACCCCGTCGTGCCGATCGCGCAGGCGA
>JBGSTN010000160.1:0-2775 GCA_041736455.1 Burkholderiaceae bacterium
GACTGCGTGAACGTCTGACGACCTGGCTGCCGCACTATGCACCGCGACTCGCACGCTTCGCGCCGCTGCTCAATCTGCGCGACCGACTGCCTGGTCTGCCGGCGCTCGGCGACACGCTGCTTGGCCTGGCTGCGCGTCGAAGCATGCCGGTGTGGAGCCGTCGGACATTCCTGATGCGAGCGGCGAGCAAGTCGTCGAACGAGTTGTTGCCGCAGAAGCCGGTGCCGCTCGAGCAGGCCGACGTGGTGCTATGGGTCGATACGTTCAACAATGCCTTCGATCCCGAGATTCTCGTCGCGGCATTGCGCGTGCTGGAGGCCGCCGGACGGAGGGTGGCACTCGCCAGACCGCTGATGGGCAGCATGGGGTCGCGATCGGCCGCCGGACCCGGCACCGCGGTCGCGGATTCGGAAAACAGGCCGTTGTGTTGCGGACGGACTTTCCTGGCGAGCGGTCTGCTCGAACAGGCGCGCCAGGAAGCGACGCGCACGCTGACGGCACTCGAACCCGCGATAACCCGGGGTGTGCCCGTCGTCGGGCTGGAACCCTCGTGCATCCTGACGATGCGTGATGAGTATCTCGTGATGGGCCTGGGCGATGCGGCCACGCGCCTCGCGCCATTGGCGATGACTTTCGAGGAGTATCTGGCACGTGAACACGGGGCAGGGCGCCTGGCGTTGCCATTCGCGGACAACGGACCGCGCCGTGTCTGGTTGCACGGCCATTGCCATCAGAAGGCGCACGATGCCGTGCGACCCGTCCAGGTCGTGCTCGGCCTGGTGCCCGGGATGACCGTGCATCTGATCGAATCAAGCTGCTGCGGCATGGCGGGCGCCTTCGGATTCGAGTCCGAGCATTTCGAGGCATCGATGCAGATGGCCGAGCTGTCGCTGCTGCCTGCCGTTCGAGCCGCGCCGGCCGACGCGATGATCGTCGCCGACGGCACCAGTTGCCGGCATCAGATCCATGATGGGGCGCAGCGCACGGCGCTTCACGTTGCCCAGGTGCTCGCCGCTTCGTTGCCGCGATGAAATCAGCGTGAGGTGCTGTCCAGCGCCTGCATGATCGTGAGCCAGCCGGCCTCGGCGCTGGCGCCTGCTTCTTCGAATACGCCGCCCAGCAAGGCGAGTTGCGTGCCGGTCAGTTGCGCTTCGAGACGACGACCGGCCGCGGTCAACGTCAGTTGCTTGACGCGCCTGTCGTCCGGGCCCTGACGCGCCGAGATGAGACCGGCCTCGACCAGTTGGCGAAGCGGCCCATTCAATGCCTGTTTGCTGACCGCCAGAACACCCAGCAATCGCGCGACCGACAGCCCGGGGTCACGCCCGACGAAGTAAAGGACCCTGTGGTGGACGCGGCCGAGTCCGCGCCGGGCGAGGATCGCGTCGGGCCCGGCGGTGAAGGCGCGGTAGCCGAAGAAGAACGCTTCGATCGATTCGCGCAGCGCCCGTTCTCGAGCACCGTGTCCGGCCGGCGGACGAGGTCGGTTCAAGTCAATCATGTTGACATTTTAGAACGGACCGGGCAGCATCGTCGACAGGTCAAGTACATTGACCATAATTTCATTGTTCGAGCAAAGGTGAGTCGATGACGAACGCCAGGGTTTCGTCCCGCGTGGCCGGGTTGCAAGGTTCGCCGATCCGCGAGATCCTGGCGGTCATCGATCGGCCGGGAATGGTCTCTTTCGCCGGCGGCTTGCCCGCGGCGGATACGTTTCCGATGTTCAGCCTCGACGAGATGCCGCCAGCCATGCTGCAGTACGGCCCGAGCGAAGGCGAGCCTTTGCTGCGCGAACGGCTGGCCCTCGATCTGCAGGCAATGGGCCTGGACGTGCGGCCCGACCAGGTGCTGATCCTGTCCGGTTCGCAACAGGGCATCGATCTGGTGGCCAAGCTCTTCGTCGATGCCGGCACGCGCGTCGCCCTCGAAACGCCGTCCTACCTCGCCGCGCTTCAGGTGTTCAGATTTCTAGGCATGACGCCGATCGCGCTGGATCCCGATGCGCCCGAACGCGCGCTGGGACCGGCCGGTGGGTCACCGCCCCTGGCCTATGTGATCCCGACGTTCCAGAACCCGACAGGTGCCTGCTGGACGGCCAGCCAGCGTGAACGACTCGCCGCGGTCGCCGACGACAACCACACCGTGGTTTTCGAGGACGACCCTTATCGCGATCTGGTGTACGACCGGGTCGAACGAACACCTGTCTGCGCTCATCTTCGGCGCAGTTCCTGGATCTACCAGGGATCGTTCTCCAAGAGCCTGGCGCCCGGCCTGCGGCTGGGCTATCTCGCCGCGTCGCCTGACCTGATGCCGTGGCTGGTACGACTGAAGCAGGCCGCAGACCTGCACAGCAGCCGTGTCAGCCAATGGCTCGTGCTGCAGCAACTCGATCAGGCCGATCGACCCGCGCGACTGGCGGCGCTTGCGGACCGCTACCGGGGCCAGCGTGACCGGTTCCAGTCGGGCCTGCTCGAGTACTTCAGCGAACTTGCGACCTGGCAGGTTCCCGCCGGCGGTCTGTTCTTCTGGTTGCGTCTCGAGCGTCCGATCGATACGTCCGCGTTGCTGGCGTCGGCCATCGAGCGACAGGTTGCCTTCATGCCCGGCGAACCTTTCTTCGCCGGGTCGTCGCAGCGCTATCCGGCGATCCGGCTGAACTTCAGTCATGCCTCCGACGCCGATGCCCGTCGAGGACTGGCGACGTTGTCGGCGCTGATACGTGCGCACGACTCCGGGTCACGCGCCCCGCATTAGCTCTCGACGCGCGGATCGCGA
>JBGSTN010000162.1:0-2061 GCA_041736455.1 Burkholderiaceae bacterium
GCGCGCATCAGCAGGATGCGCTCACCGAGGCGCGCCGCCTCGCCGGGATCATGTGTCACCAGCAATACCGTACGGCCCGCGAGCAACTCCCACGACAACTCCTGCATCTCGGCCCGCATGCGCGCATCGAGCGCCGAGAACGGTTCGTCGAGCAGCACGAAAGGGACATTGCGCACCAGTGTCCGCGCCAGCGCGACCCGTTGCCGCATCCCGCCAGACAGTGCGGCGGGACGTTTGCGTTCGTGACCGGCCAGCCCGACTCGGGCAATGATCGAATCGACCCGCTCCGGATCGATCGTTTCTCCACGCAGACGATGTCCCAGCATGATGTTCTGCCGTACCGACAGCCAGGGCGCGAGCAGGTCGGACTGAGCCATGAATGCCACGCGACCACGGACATCGCGACCATCGGCCGCCGTGATCTCTCCCTCGAAAAGCCCGCCAGTCGGCAACCCCGCGAGCAGTCGCAGGATCGTCGACTTGCCGATGCCGGACGAGCCCAGCAGGCAGGTCCAGCGATTGGCGGCGATGGCCAGATCGATGCGATCGAAGAGAGGGGTGTCCTGCAGCCGGAAACTGCCGCGAATTCGCAGCGCCCAATCGACCACCGGATCCGACGCTGGCACTTCCGATGGCGAGGCTTCGGTCTGTGTTGCCATGAACCACTTTCTCCGTGGCGAGCGCGCGAGAGTAGCAACAAAGACGACGCCGCACAACGCAGTGGCATTCGCACCGGTGGGCACCACTTGTGCTCGGCAAACGAATGCGCCAAGCTAACGACCGAACCTGCTGCCGATGCCGCCACGCCCTCGATGACGGGCGAACGAATCGAGGAGACGCCGTGATGGTCGAACCACCCTTGGGCGACCGATTGCCGTGCTACGAAGTCTACGCAATCCGCTATGCGAGACTGGCGAGGCGACGCAACGACAATTTCATTGCCAACGATCCGCACGACCAACCGATGCCGATCGACTATTTCGTGTGGATCGTGCGCGATTCGCATCGCGTCTGGTTGGTCGATTGCGGCTTCGACGAGGCCTCCGGTCGCGAACGCGGGCGCGAACGGTTGCGTTGTCCTATCGAATCACTGGCGCCATTGGGCATTGCCCCCGACGATGTCGGCGACCTGATCCTTACCCACCTGCATTACGACCATGCCGGCAACGTCGCTCGGTTGCCCAACGCGCGCCTGCACCTGCAGGAAGCGGAGATGCACTACGCCACGGGCCGCCGGATGACCTGGAATCATCTGCGCCACGCCTACTCGGCCGAACACGTGACCGAAGTGGTGCGGCAGGTCTATCGCGAACGGGTGACGTTTCACGATGGCGACGTGGACCTGGCCCCTGGCCTGCAACTGATCAGGATCGGCGGCCATACCGACGGGTTGCAATCGGTCCGCGTTCACACGGCGCGCGGCTGGGTGATGCTGGCGTCCGACGCGGCGCATTTCTACGAGAACATGATTCAAGCCGAGCCCTTCCCGATCGTGTTCAATCTCGGCGACATGCTGGCGGGCTTCGACAGGCTGCGAAGTCTTGCCGATTCTGCCGATCACGTCATTCCAGGACACGACCCGCTCGTAGCGGCGCGTTATCCGTGCTGGGGCGATCCGGTCGACGACATCTTCAGCCTGCACGAACCCCCGGTGGCGCTCGTGCCCAGAGAATGATCGGTCATGATCCGGTCGCATGCAGGAAGGCCGTCACGCGCGCCAGAAAATCCGCAGGCACCTCGGCGTGCGGCCAATGACCGGCGCCGTCGATCGTCTGGATGTCGGCGCGAGGGAAAAGCCGTTCGATGTCGGCGTGGTTCGCCGGTGTCACGTAGTCGGATGCGCCGCCACACAAAAACAGCGTGGGCCCCAGGAATGGCGCCGCGCCGCTCGCGGCCGGAAAATCGCCCAGCGCTTCCAGGCCGTTGGCGATCGCATCGAGATTGATCCGCCACGTCCATTGCGCCGATTCCTGCACCAGATTCTGCAGCAGGAAGCCCCGCACCACGTTGTCGGGCACGTCGATCCGCAAGCGCAGGTCCGCCTCGGCGCGGCCGTGCAGC
>JBGSTN010000193.1:0-3993 GCA_041736455.1 Burkholderiaceae bacterium
CCACCGCAGGCCGGCGCCCCGAGCCCATCGGCCGTCGTCCGGTCTACTTCGGCGGCTGGCACGACACACCCGTCTATCACCGTGACAGCCTCGCGCCGGGCATCCGACTCGACGGGCCGATGATCGTCGAGCAGAGCGACACCACCAGTGTGGTCGAACCCGGCATGAGTCTCTGCGTCGATACCAAGGGCAATCTTCTCGTGAGGGTGAACTGATGGATCCCGTCACACTCGCCGTCGTGCGCGGCAGTCTCGAACAGATCGCCGACGAGATGGACCTGCAACTGATCCACGCGGCAATCTCACCGATCATTTCCGAGACCAACGATTGCGCCAACGGGATCTTCCATCCCGAAACCGGCGAGACGATCGCGCAGGGGCGCTACGGTCTGCCGGTGTTCCTTGCCTACATGCAATTCACCGTCCAGCACGTGATCGGGCTGGCTCGTGCAGATGGCGGATTCAAGCCCGGCGACATGTGGATCCTGAACGACCCCTACATCGGTGGCAGCCATCTGCAGGATGTGCAGTTGATCGCGCCTGTCTTCGCCGACGGCAAGCTGTTCGCGGTGATGGCCACGACCGGACACTGGATGGACATCGGTGGCAACGTGCCCGGCGGCTGGGCGCCGCGCGCCACCGAAATACACCAGGAAGGGATCGTGATCCCGCCGGTGAAGCTTTACGCCGAAGGCGTGCGCAACGATGCGCTGGTCAGCATGTTCAAGGCGAACGTGCGGCTGCCACGCGAGATCGCCGGTGATCTCGCGGCGATGACGAACGTGTTCACGGTCGGCACCCGCGGTATCGAGACGCTGGTCGCGCGTCATGGTCGCGACGTGCTGTCGCAATGCCTCGACGAGATGATCGCCTATTCCGAGCGCCAGATGCGCTCGTACGTGGCCGAGGTGCCGGACGGTGTCTATGCGTTCGAAGACTTCATCGACAACGACGGCATCGACGACGTCAAGATACCGGTGCGCCTGGCCGTCACGGTGCAGGGTGATCGCATGGTGTTCGATTTCACGGGCACCGGTCCGACGGCCACCGGGCCCATGAACATGTCTCGCAACACGACGCTGTCGTCGGTCTATGTCGCGCTCAAGCACATCTTTCCCGACGTGCCGGTCAACGGCGGCACGTTTCGGCCCATCGATTTCGTGCTGCCTGACGACACGGTGCTTTCCGCACGCTATCCGGCGCCCGCCGGGGGCTACCTCGAACCGGTGGGGCGGGTCATCGATGCGGTGTTCGGTGCGCTCGCGCAGGCGATCCCGGAACGCGCGCCGGCGGCATTCTTCGGCACGATCGGTGTCTGTACGGTCAGTGGCACGCATCCGCGCACCAATGGTTACTTCGTGGGCGTGTTTCCCTATCCGGGTGGCTACGGCGCCTCGCATCAGAGCGATGGACTGCTGAACGGCACACCGCCCCAGTCGATGGCGAACTTCATGTCGCTCGAAATGAGCGAGCACCGCTTCCCGCTGCGGTTCGACTACTTCCGGATCCGCGACGATTCCGGCGGGGCGGGCTGGCACCGCGGCGGGTGCGGTACCGAATACGGTTTCACCGCGTGGTCGAACATGCTCGTGTCGTTGCTGGGCGATCGCGTCGACCATGCGCCATTCGGCGTGGCGGGCGGTGGCGCTGCCGCGTCCAGCCGTGTGGAATTCGACACCGGCGGGCGGAGCTGGATTCCCGACATGCGCAGCAAGCAGGAGAAGGAGCCGTTCGTCGCCGGTGATTCGATCCGGCTCGCATCGCCCGGCGGCGGCGGCTTCGGCGACCCATTGACTCGCGAGATCGAGATGGTCGAGCAGGATCTGAATCGCGGCTATGTGAGCCGTCGGACTGCAGAAGAGAAGTACGGCGTGGTGATCGCCGACGAGACGCATCCCGCCGCGGGGAATGCCCGCTTCACGATCGACCGGGCCGCGAGCGAGGCGACACGCCGCGAGCGGTCGGCCGCTCCGAAGTCATGACCGACAGGACGAAAAGCAAGCTACGAGGAGCAGCATCATCATGAACGACAGCTCTGGCAGCTGGGAGTTACCGGAAGATCTGCGCATGTTGCGTGAATCGGTGCGCCGCTTCATGGCCCACGAAGTCAAGCCGGCCGAAGACGCGCTGCCCCATGACGCCTACACGCTCGAGCCCGGACCGCTCGCGGCCTTGCAGAAGAAGGCCCGAGCGGCCGGTCTCTGGTGCTTCGAGACACCGGCCGAGTATGGCGGGGCGGGCCTGAGCCTGCTTGGCCAGTGCGTGGTCGCCGAGGAAACCGCCAAATGCCGGATGGGGGCCTACATCGCCGGGTGCGGGGCGTTCGGATTCGATCCGCCCAATGTGATCTGGAAAGGCACCGAACGCCAGATCGACACCTATGGCCGCGCCGATGTCGAGTCGGGCAACAAGGCATTCGTCGCGATCAGCGAGGCGAGCGGCGGCTCCGATCCGGGTCGCGCCATTGCGACGCGTGCGGTACGCAAGGGCGATCGCTACATCCTCAACGGCACGAAGATCTGGATCTCGGGCGCGGGGCAGGCGAATTGGGGCATCGTCTTCGCACGCGTGGGCGACGAGCGCGGGCGCGGCAGCATCACGAGTTTCATCGTCGACAAGAACCGGCCGGGCATCAGCCTGCGGCCGATCCCCGTGATCCGTTCGTATTTTCCCTACGAGGTGCATCTGCAGGATTACGAGGTGCCGGTCGAGGATCGACTGGGCGAAGAAGGCGAAGGCTTCGCGCTCGCCGAAGACTGGCTCGTGCATGGTCGCGTGCCGTACGCGGCGGCAACCATCGGCATCGCCCAGGCGTCATTGGAACTCGCGAAAGACTGGGCACGCCAGCGCAAGACCTTCGGCAGCCATCTCGCCGACAAGCAGGCGATCCAGTGGATGATCGCCGACTCGGAGGTCGAATTGCGCGCCGCGCGCCTGCTCGTCTACCAGGCGGCATGGCACGCAGACCTCGGCCGCAACATCAAGGTCGATGCATCGGTCTGCAAGGTCTATGGCACGGAGACGGCCGGGCGTGTCGTCGACCGCTGCATCCAGATCTTCGGCGGCCTCGGCGTTGCCCAGGAGATGCCGCTCGAACGCTGGTATCGCGAACTGCGCATCAAGCGTATCGGCGAAGGGCCGTCCGAAGTGCACCGGATGGTGATCGCGCGCGATGCGCTCGGCAACCGGCGCGACCAGGGCTGAGGGCAACGACATGGCGATCGATTTCGACATCGACGACGACGGCGTGGCGCTGATCCGCCTGAACCGCCCCGAGCGCCTCAATGCGATGGACCAGGCGCATTACAGGGCGCTGTCGAAGGCATGGACGACGGTGCGAGATGATCCGGCGATTCGCGTGGCGATCATCACCGGCGCGGGCGAACGTTCGTTCACCACGGGGGCCGACATCAAGAGCTTCCTGACCGCGCCGGCGGAAATGAGCGAGATGTGGCTGACGCAGGCAGACCTGCTGCTCAATCGCGGCCTCGAAGTCTGGAAGCCGGTAATCGCGGCGATCAACGGTTACTGCCTTGGTGGCGGCATGACGTTGATGATGGCGACCGACATTCGTGTCGCGGCACCTCATGCGAGTTTCGGGCTGTCGGAGGTCAAGCGCGGTGTCCTGGCGGGCAATGGCGGCACGCAGCGGATCCTTAGCCAGCTGCCGCATGCGATCGCGATGGAGATGGTGCTGACCGGTGATCCGATCGATGCGGCCGCTGCCGAGCGTTGGGGTCTCGTCAACAAGGTGGTGCCGATGAACATGCTGATGGATACCGCGTACGACTACGCCCGGCGCATCGCGGCCAATGCGCCGCTGGCGGTCCAGGCATCGAAGGAACTGGCGTTGCGCAGCCGCGATGTCGATCTCGCGACGGGCCTGCGCATGGAACGACTCGTCGGCCGCATGTTGCAGTTCACCGAAGATGCGGTCGAGGGCCCGGCAGCGTTCGCCGCCAAGCGCAGGCCCGAGTTCAAGGGACGCTGACGA
>JBGSTN010000242.1:0-2291 GCA_041736455.1 Burkholderiaceae bacterium
GCACCGCCACCTCGAAGCCCGCATCCCGTGCGGCCTTCTCGACCGCAGCGGTGCCGCCGAGCACGATCAGGTCGGCGATCGACACATTCTTCCCGCCAGCCTGGGCATCGAAGTCGGCCTTGATCGCATCCAGCTTCGACAACACCTTCGCCAGTTCCTGCGGATCGTTGACGGCCCATTCGCGCTGAGGGGCGAGCCGAACGCGGGCGCCGTTGGCGCCGCCACGGTGGTCGGTCCGACGGTAGGTCGAGGCCGATGCCCACGCTGCCTTGACGAGCTCCGATACGGTCAGGCCGCTCGCAAGGATCTTGTCCTTGAGTCGGGCGACGTCGCCCGAGTCGATCGCCGGATAATCGGCGGGCGGAACAGGATCCTGCCAGATCAGGTCTTCGCCGGGCACTTCAGGGCCGAGATAGCGGACCTTCGGACCCATGTCGCGATGGCAGAGCTTGAACCATGCACGCGCGAAGGCATCGGCGAATTCGTCAGGGTTTGCGCGGAACCGCTCGGCGATCTTCCGGTACTCGGGATCGACCTTCATCGCCATGTCGGCCGTCGTCATCATCGTCGGCACCTTCTTCTGCGGGCGATGAGCGTCGGGCGCCATGTCTTCGTCCTTCTGGTCCACCGGTTGCCACTGCTGGGCCCCCGCCGGGCTCTTGACGAGTTCGTACTCGTAGTCGAGCAGCATGTGGAAGTAGCTGTTGTCCCACTTGATCGGCGTCGGCGTCCACGCACCCTCGAGGCCGCTCGTGATCGTGTGCTCGCCCATGCCCGACTCGAAGCCGCTCGTCCAACCCAGGCCCTGCATCGCGATGTCGGCACCCTCGGGCTCGGCACCGATCAGGGCCGAGTCGCCCGCGCCGTGGCACTTGCCGAAGGTATGGCCGCCAGCGGTGAGCGCAACCGTCTCCTCGTCGTTCATCGCCATGCGCGCGAAGGTTTCGCGAATGTCGCGGCCCGACTGCGCCGGGTCCGGATTGCCGCCAGGTCCTTCGGGATTCACATAGATCAAGCCCATCTGGATCGCTGCCAACGGGTTTTCGAGCGCCATCTCCTTGTCGGGCTGGATGCGCGTCTGATTGCCCTCCTTGCCGACCCACATCTCCTCGGTGCCCCAGTAGACATCGCGCTCGGGTTCGAACGAGTCCTTGCGCCCGCCCCCGAAGCCGAAGATCGGTCCACCCATCGATTCGATCGCGACATTGCCGGTGAGGATCAACAGATCGGCCCAACTGATGTGCTTGCCGTACTTCTGCTTGATCGGCCACAACAGGCGTCGAGCCTTGTCGAGGTTGGCATTGTCCGGCCAGCTGTTCAGTGGTGCGAACCGCTGCTGGCCCGAATTCGCACCGCCTCGGCCATCGGCCGTGCGATACGTACCGGCTGCGTGCCATGCCATGCGGATGAAAAAAGGTCCGTAGTGGCCATAGTCGGCCGGCCACCAGGGTTTGCTGTCGGTCATCAATGCGTGAAGGTCCTTCTTGAGCGCCAGGAAGTCGAGCGCCTGGAAGGACTGGGCATAGTCGAAATCGTCGCCCATCGGATCGGACGAGAGACCGCCCTGGTGCAGGATGTCGAGTTGCAGGGAATCGGGCCACCAATCGCGATTGGTCCGGCCCAGCAGGCTGCGCACTCCCCCGTCGTTGCTGGAAAACGGGCAGCCACCACCGTTGCTCACTTTCATGTCCATTGCTGTCTCCATTCTGGTTGATCGAATGAGCGTACGTGATTCCAGACACGCCGGTAGTCGAAACTCGACATGCCGGCACGCCTACATTCGTCAAGAATGGCCCAACTCGGCGACACTTGGCCAATCAGAACTTTCAACATTCGCCATTGGCGCTGGCTATGCGGCGGCGCGATATCTTCACGCCGGCCGACCGATCACTCTTCGAGGAAATGCTGAACCTCCCTGATCAGTCGCATCCGGTTCTTCTCGAGTGAGATCGAATGCGTGCCTTCGCCGAGAACGACGAGCCGCCGATCCGGCGAGTTGACCAGCTTGGGCATGATCGCCTGCGCCATGTACAGAGGCGTGTCCTGGTCCCACTCGGCGAGAATGAGCAGCGTCGGAACACGAATGTCGGATGGGTCGTACGGCGAGTCCCCTTTGGCCCAGATCTGCGCGATGTCCTTGATCACGCCGTTGGGCGCCCTCACTACCGGAGGTTTCTGCTGCGCGCCCTGCGGGTCGCTCGCCAGGTTGGCGTCGAACCATTGGTCGAACCAGGCCCTCGGGCTGATCTCCTCGACCCTGTCGGTCGGTATCCCGCGGATGCCGCGCGCGG
>JBGSTN010000263.1:0-6506 GCA_041736455.1 Burkholderiaceae bacterium
CCGCGGCGAATCGCTCTCGCACGGCGCGGCGCTCGCCCTGCTCGGCCACGGTGGCGAGCGCCTGCTCGATGGGCAGACGGGCCGCGAGCAGACTAGCCAGTTGCCTGGTCGCCAGCGTCAGCTCGCTGGTTCGGATTCTTCCGAGTCGTACCGTGCTCTTGCCTGCCGCGTCGGCCTGCTGCAGCGAATCGACCTGGATCGGCGTCAATCCCCGCTCGCGCAGCAGGCTGCGGGCGTGACGTGCCGAATCGGCATCGAGCACACCTTGCTCGATGTTGCCCGTGGCGCTGGCTGCTTCGAATCGAAACGCGGTCATGCAGCACTCATTCGCGGGTCACGCGGATGACTTCATCGATCGACGTCGAACCCGAGTCGATCCAGCGCTGACCGTCCTCGCGCATCGTGACCAGGCCATTCTTGCGTGCCGACTTGCGGATCTCGGATTCCGGTTCGCCACGGTGGATCAGGGAACGGATCTCGTCGTCGACGAGCAGCAGTTCGTGGACACCGGTACGTCCCTGGAAGCCAGTGCGGTTGCAGGCGAGGCATCCCGGTGCGCGCCAGGTACCGGTGACCGGATCGGTCTCGCGACACTGCAGGCACAGTTTGCGCACCAGCCGTTGCGCCAGCACACCCAACAGCGAGCTGGACAGCAGGAACGGTTCGATCCCCATGTCGATGAGCCGCGTGACCGCAGAAGCCGAATCGTTCGTGTGCAGCGTTGCCAGCACCAGGTGACCGGTGAGCGAAGACTGCACGGCGATCTGGGCTGTCTCGAGGTCGCGGATCTCGCCGATCATGATGACATCGGGATCCTGGCGAAGGATCGAGCGCAGTGCCTTGGCGAAGGTCATGTCGATCCGCGCATTGACCTGGGTCTGTCCGACGCCGTCGAGATCGTATTCGATCGGATCCTCGACGGTCAGGATGTTGGTCTGCGTGGCATCCAGTGTGCCGAGTGCCGCGTAGAGCGTCGTCGACTTGCCCGATCCGGTCGGGCCCGTGACCAGCACGATGCCATGCGGCTCATGAACGAGTTTGTCGAATCGTTGACGATGGGCAGGACTCATGCCGAGCTTGCCGAGGTCGAGCCGGCCGGCCTCCTTGTCGAGCAGTCGCAATACGGCGCGCTCGCCGTGACCCGTGGGCAGCGTCGACACCCGCACATCCACCGGCTTGCCGCCGATGCGCAGCGTGATGCGTCCATCCTGCGGCAGGCGCTTCTCCGCAATGTCGAGTTGCGCCATGATCTTGATGCGCGATACCAGCGCCGCATGGATCTCGCGACGTGGCCGCACGATATCTCGCAACGTGCCATCGACACGGAACCGCACGATCGAGTACGACTCGAACGGCTCGATATGAATGTCCGACGCGCCATCCCGACTCGCTTGCGTCAGCAGCGCGTTGATCATCCGGATGATCGGTGCATCGTCCTCGGTCTCGAGAAGATCCTCGATGCGTGGAATGTCCTGCATCAGTCGCGACAGATCGAGATCGCTCGCGACTTCGTCCGCCACGGCAGCTGCCGAGCCCTCCTGCTGAGAGTAGGCACGCGAGATCGCGCTGCGCAGTTCGTCGTCTTCCTTGCGGACCGTGATCAGCCGCATCGGCAGGATTCGCGTCAGCTCGGCGAGAGCTGACGGAGGCGTCGTGTCGCCGATCCAGACCTCCATCGCGTCGCTCGTCGCGCCGGTGATCAACACCTGATGGGTGCGTGCAAAGCCGTAGGGAACATAGCGGGAAGGACTGATCGTCGACATGGCTGTCCCTCAGTTCACGTAGGTGCTGCCGGACCCCTGGCCCTGGTCATTGGTCCCTGCAGGAGACGCGGGCGATTGCCCGGGCTGCTGGTAGATCGGAGCACGCGGGGGCAACTGGATGCGAACTTCACGACCCGGCGGCAGCGGCGCACTCGGGCTCGGCTGCGTGACGCTCTGACGCAGGTCGAGCAGCGGCGGCTCACCGGGTTGCTGTGACGGCGGAGCGTATTGCTGTGACGGCGGAGCGTATTGCTGAGACTGAGGCGACTGAAGTGAAGGCTGTTGCATCGGACCGGGTTGCATCGGTGGCAACTCGACACCCGGCGTCCGGGGCGACATCTGGATGCCGGGTTGCGACGCCGGCGCGGGTGGCACGACGAGATTCGGTGTGGCCTGTGGAAACGACGGTCCGGTCGATGGCGATTCGGTGGCACCAGCAGGACTCACGTCGCCTCCACCCGGCAGCGACGGCGTCGGATTGCGCAGATCGATCCCCGGTGAGCCAGGCGCGCCCAGGGGGACGCCGCCACGCTGCTCGATGAACTCGTTCATGTCGGGCGACAGACTGCCCGGTGGCTGCGCATAACCGGGCACGGGCGGTACAACGAGCGGATCGGGTTCGCTACGATTGGACGGACCTTTCTCGACGGGGGCAGTCTTGCCGACGTTGCCGGGCGCCGGGAACGGCGCCATTTCGGTCGGGCTGTATTCGGGCAGGACTGCATTGTTCGGCAGCCGCGCATCACCGCGCTGCTGACGCATGTAGTCGTAGCGCGACGCGGTGATCGCATAGGAAGCACGCGCATCGCGCAGCACGACCGGCCGCAGGAAGACGAGCAGGTTGGTCTTCACGGCCTTGCGCGAATCGTAGCGGAACAGCGCTCCCAGGATCGGGATGTCGCCCAGCAGCGGCACCTTGTTCACACCGCCTTCGATCCGTTCCTCGATCAGCCCGCCCAGCACGACGATCTGGCCATCGTCGACCAGCACATTGGTCTCGATGGCGCGACGGTTGGTGATCGGACCCGATGCCGTCGAGGACTGAAGGCTCGAGACCTCCTGGAAGATCTGCATCTTGACCGTGCCGGATTCGGAAACCTGCGGCTTCACGCTGAGCGATGTGCCGACGTCGCGCCGCTCGATGGTCTGGAACGGATTGACCGATGCGCCACCCGTACCGGTCGCGGAGAACTGGCCGGTGATGAATGGCACGTTCTGGCCGATGATGATGCGGGCCTCCTCGTTGTCCATCGTCAGCAGGTTCGGCGTTGCCAGCACGTTCGCGCCCGCATCGGTCTGCAAAGCGCGGGCGAGCAACGGCAGGTTGAGGATCTGGCCTTCGATGCCGGGGATCGTGGTGGTGCCACGGACGATACCGAGATTAAGGCCCCCGCTCACCGTTGCGAGATTCTGGGTAGCGCCCAGAATGCTGCCGGTTCCGTCGAGGTTGGTCAGGTTCGTGCCGCCGACACCGCGCGTACTGCCGTTCTGGATGTCGAGCAATTGCCACTGGATGCCGAATTCGGCGGCTTTCTGCGCATTGACCTCGACGATCAGGGATTCGATGTAGACCTGCGCACGTCGCGTGTCGAGCTGGTCGATGACGGACCGCAGATTGCGATAGACCGCCTCGGGGGCGGTGATGATCAGCGAATTGGTCGTGGGATCGGCCGCGATGATCGCATCGCCGACGATCACGGACAGGGCCTGCTGGGAACCGTTCTGACCCGTCTGTTGACCGAGGCCGAGCTGATTCTGCTGTCCGGTTGCACTGCTGCCGCCGATGCCTCGGTTCGCATTGAGCCCCAGCCCTCCCTGCGCGCCGCCCTGCTGGTTGGCCAGCTGACTGGTTGCCCGGTTGGTGCGGTTGAGCAGCGACGACTGGCTGCCCGAGCCCGCGGCGTTGCCCGACAACGCGGCCTGCAAGGTCTCGGCAAGCTTGACCGCCTCGGCATTGCGCAGATAGACGACATGAATGTTGCCTGGCGTCTCGGTCGGCCTGTCGAGTTGCCGGAGCAGTTGCCTGGCGAGATTCACCTTCGCCGGACTGGACGATCGAAGCAGGATCGTGTTCGAACTCGGATCGGCCAGGACGACGATGCGTTGCCCCGAATCCACCTGTGCACCCTGACCCGCGCGCTGCGTGTCATCGAGCAGTTCGGTCAGCATCACAGCCATATCGCTCGCCACGCCGTGCTTGACTTCCAGCATCTCGACTTCGCGGGTACCGGGGCTGTCGAGCGTCGCGATGATGCGGGCAATCCGGTCGAGGTTGCCGGCATAGTCGGTGATGACGAGCGAGTTGTTGTTCGGATAAGCACTGATCGTGTTGTTAGGCGCAATCAGTGGACGCAGCACCGGGACGAGGTTGGTCGCGGATTCGTAGTTCAGGCGGAACACCTGAGTGATGATCTGGTCGCCCTTCTCGGCATTCTTGCGCGACACGGTGACCGGACCGGACTGCAGCTTCGCGTCGGCTTCCGGCACGACACGGGACAGGCGCCCACTCGTCACGACGGTGAACCCCTGCAGTCGCAACGAAGCCAGCAACATCGTGTAGGCCTCCTCGCGAGAAACCGGGCCAGGTGTCTCCACCGTGATCTTGCCGCGAACGCGAGGATCGATGATGAACGTGCGATCCAGCAGGATGCCGAACGCGCCGACGACGACGTCGATGTCGGCATCCTTGAAATTCAGCGAGATCGGATCATTCGAGTCTGCGCCTGCGGGTGTCGCGCCAGCGGCGGAATTTCCCGGGTTGCGACTCCCGTTGCCGGGCGGGCCGTTGACCTGCGCCGGTGCTGGCGGCGCAGGTACGAGCAGAGCCAGTGCGACCGCGGCACTGCAGACCAGAACCGGTGTGCGGCGCGGTGCAGCCCGTGCAGGATTGCGCGCGGAAGATTCTGTCGCAGACACCGCTTGCTTCGGTGAAAAGGTCAACTCAGGCTCCGATCTTGATGAGGGTCTTGTCGCCCTCGCGCCGGCCGATCAGGCCGAGCAGTGTGGCAAGGCGTGCGCTTTCGCGCTCTTCGGCGCTTGCGGTAGCGGTGAATCTCACACCCTGGCGACTGTTCCATGTTCCCTGCCCTTCGAGCAGCAGGGGTCCGTTGATGGTCGTGATGTCGAGCCTGGCCTGTGCGCCTTCACCCACGACACCGATCTTGTAGCTTCCCAATGGATTGACCGCGGTCAGCGCGGATGCCATGTTGCGCAGTTCGATGTCGGCCCGACCGTTGAACGATCCTTCTCGCAACGTGAGGCCCTCCCAGCGCAGGGCCAGCGAGCCGGCGGGCTTGATTGTATTCCAGGGCGATCCGAGCCGACCGAGGTCGACCGATGGCAGAGCGAGTTGCCCCGCACTGATCCGCATCTCGCTCAAGCCGCCCGACAGGCGCACGACCTCGTTCATGCCGTCCATCCGGATCCCGGCATCGATGATTCCCAGCGCGAGAGGCATCATGTTGACCGACCAGCGCACACGCCCCGGGATCGCGACACCCGCCACCGTGCGCGCATCACGCGCCCGACTGTTGACATCGATGAGCACCAGCCTGCCGGTGCCCCGCCATACCGTTCCGTCGGTTTCGGCGAGACCGAGTCGTCCGGCCGTCGCACGTTGCAGGCCCCAATCGGCGAGCGTGGCCGGCGCAAAGCCGACCAGTGCGACGATCACACCGATCAGGCCGGCCAGGACGAACGCGATGATTCGAATCATCGTGCGGCTCCGGGGCTCTCGAGCGAGATCGTCGCCGAGACAAGGCCCGCTTGCGTGCCACGCACGACGCTGACGTCGACTGCGCGCAATTTCAGGTCGCGCACCGTGCCGTAGAGCCAGGTCAGGACCGCATCGAACTTCGCCTGGTCGATCTTGACTTTCATGATGTCGCTGCCGGCGTCGATCGAGGCAAGTGTATCGAGTCCTGCAGCGCCGAGCGACAACTGCAGCGCTTCGCGAATCATCGCCAGCGACCGTTCCTGCTCGCGTATCTGCGACAGCGTTTCCGCTTCGGCGGCCAGCGCGCTCATCTTTGCCACCTGCTCGCGCAACCGGGGCAATTCGGCGCGCAATCGTTCGCGTCCCTGCCAGGCCGGTTCGAACATCAGGAACCAGATGGCCGACAGTGCCAGGACGATGACGCCGCTCCCGACCAGCCGACGCTCGCGCCGGTTGAGGGCCCGCCAGAAGCCGATGCCGCGTTCGATGAATGCGCCGCCTTTCAAAGCAACCCCACCATGGCCTGCGAATCGCGGCCCGTTTCGAACTTCAGATCGAGGCCGAGGCGACGACACGCCTGCTGAAGATTTTCGCGCACCGAACGTGCGGCCACCAGTTGCGGTTGGAAAGAAACCTTCAATCGTCCATCCCGATACTCCAGACTGGTCAATGCGTCGGCGCCCTGCGGGCCCATCGCCTGTGCGAAGCGGGTCATCAGCGGTACGAAGTCTTCAGGGCCCGACTGACCTGCGACAGCGCGCATGCTGGCGACCTGTCGCTCCATCTGCAACAGCGGATCGACGACGACGGTTGCATTCGGGAAGGTCTGGCGGAACCGCTGCTCGAGGTCGGCACGCAATTCGGTACGTTCATTCGCCAGCTTGCCCCAGTGCAGGTTCAGGCCGAGCAGGAATATGGCGACGCAGGCGGCCGACATCGTCGCGGGCCACCGCCAGGCACGCCAGTCGATGTCGGCGAACCGCCGACCCATGCTCGTCCCGCCGCGCCCGGCGAGCAGATCGACCACC
>JBGSTN010000290.1:0-1690 GCA_041736455.1 Burkholderiaceae bacterium
ACGTCACATCTGCCGGATGATGGCGTCGCCGAATTCCGAGCACTTCAACAGCTTCGCACCCTTCATCAGGCGTTCGAAGTCATACGTCACCGTCTTCTGTCCGATGGCGCCTTCCACACCTTTGATGATCAGGTCGGCCGCCTCGCGCCAGCCCATGTATCGGAGCATCATTTCAGCGGAGAGTATGAGCGAGCCGGGGTTCACCTTGTCCTGCCCCGCGTACTTCGGCGCTGTGCCATGGGTCGCCTCGAACATCGCAACCGAGTCGCCGATGTTCGCACCGGGCGCGATGCCGATACCGCCCACCTGCGCCGCCAGCGCGTCGGACAGGTAGTCGCCGTTCAGATTCAACGTGGCGATGACGCTGTACTCGTCGGGCCGCGTCAGCACCTGTTGCAGCATCGCGTCGGCGATCACGTCCTTGAGGACGATCTGTTTACCGGTGCGCGGATGTTTGATCTCGTGCCAGGGTCCGCCGTCGAGCGGCGTCGCGCCGAACTCCTCGCGCGCGATCTCGTAGCCCCACTCTTTGAACGCGCCCTCCGTGAACTTCATGATGTTGCCTTTGTGCACGAAGGTCAGCGACGAGCGGTTTTCGTCGATCGTGTACTGGATCGCGCGCCGGATCAGTCGTTTGCTGCCCTCCTCCGACACAGGCTTGATGCCGACCCCGCATCGTTCCGGGAATCGGATCTTCGTGACGCCCATCTCTTCGCGGAGGAACTTGATGAGCTTCTTCGCGCCCGCGCTGTCGGCTTCCCACTCGATGCCGGCATAGATGTCTTCGGTGTTCTCCCGGAAGATCACCATGTCAGTCTTCTCGGGGTAAACGACCGGGCTCGGGACGCCCTGGAACCAGCGCACGGGACGCAGGCAGACGTAGAGATCCAACTCCTGGCGCAACGCGACGTTCAACGACCGGATGCCGCCGCCGACGGGCGTGGTCATCGGCCCCTTGATGCCGACGACGTATTCACGCATCGCCTCCAGCGTCTCCTCCGGGAGCCACTGGTCTTCGCCGTAAACCTCGAGGGATTTTTCGCCGGAGTAGATCTCCATCCAGTGAATTCGGCGCGTGTTGCGATAGGCCTTGGCCACGGCCGCATCGACGACCTTGATCATGACCGGGGTGATGTCTACGCCGGTGCCGTCACCTTCGATAAACGGGATGATCGGGTTGTCGGGTATGCCGAGCTTGCCGTCCTTGCGAACCGTGATTTTCGCGCCGTCCTTCGGCACCTTGATGTGTTGATATCCCATGAGCCGACTCCGTCGAAGTGTTCGAGTATCGCAACGCCCGGCATTATAGCACCGGCGTTCACCGATCGAATTCATGTCGCGCATCATCCGCTTCTACAAGCCCTACGGCGTGCTCTCACAGTTCACGTCGAAGGACGAAAGGCCAACCCTCGCCGCGTTCATCGATCTGCCTGGTGTATACGCCGCGGGTCGACTCGACTTCGATTCCGAAGGGCTCATGTTGCTGACCGACGACGGCCAGTGGCAGTCGCGCATCGCCGACCCACGCCACAAGATGGAGAAGATCTACATCGCTCAGGTGCTGGTCGACCCCGGCGATGCAGGCGACCCGCAGCATTGGCAGCGCATCGAAACCAAGCTGCGCGACGGCGTCGAACTTCGCGACGGCGTCAGCCGAGTCAGCCGGTTCGAACGACTCGCGGCCGAACCG
>JBGSTN010000301.1:0-3328 GCA_041736455.1 Burkholderiaceae bacterium
GTTGACCGGACCGGTGCTGGAAGCGCCGGCGCGCGATGCGAATTGCACGCCGATCTGGGCCAGCGAACCCGCGGCAAACCGTTTCGATTGGCGTCCTGGCGTCAAGCCCGACCTGCCTCTGCCGGGGCTGGCCGGCAAGCGACCTTGCCTGCAGGTCGTCGGCATATGGCGCGACTATGCGCGACAGCAGGGATCGATCGCCATGAATCTCGAGGATTATCGGCGCCTGACCGGCGACACGTCGGTCAGCGACGCCGCCCTCTGGCTGCGCCCCGGTACATCGGCGAACGTCGTGCTCGCCGATGTACGCACGGCAATGTCGCACCTGCCTGGCATCGAGTTGCGCAGCGCCAGCGATATCCGCGCGCTGTCGTTGCGCATCTTCGACCGCAGCTTCGCCGTCACCTACGCGCTTGAGGCCGTTGCCTTGCTCGTCGGCCTGTTCGGCGTGGCAACCACCTGGTCGGGCGAGGCGCTCTCGCGAGCGCGCGAATTCGGCATGCTGCGTCACCTGGGTGTCACGCGCGGCCGGCTGGTGACACTATTCGCGACCGAATCACTTTTTGCCATCGCCCTGGGCGTCGTGTGGGGTGCCGGACTCGGCGCCCTGATTGCGCAGATACTCATTCATCGTGTCAATCCACAGTCGTTCAACTGGACGATGGCAACACACTGGCCCCTGGGCCTGATCATCGGCAGTGCGACGGCTCTGTTGGCGTTGGGTGTCGTGACCGCGATGATCGCCGCACGTCGAGCGGCCAGCCAGGCGCCGATCGCGGCCGTGCGAGCAGATTGGTGATACCGGTCGATGGCCATCCGATCGGCACGACCCCGATGACGTTCTCAAGAGGCAAGCCATGCGTTCACGCCGACGACTGATCACCGCCTGCGCGGCACAGATGCTGATGGCGCCGGCGCTGTCGGCACTGGGTACCGCAACAGCGCGGGCAGATTCGGCAGACTACCCATCGGTCGTTCCGGACCATGAACTGCGATTTCCGCGTGACCATGGCGCCCATCCGGAATGGCGGATCGAGTGGTGGTACCTGACGGCATGGCTGGACAGTGATTCCGGGCCGTTCGGCGTACAGCTGACGTTCTTCCGTTCCCGTACGCCATATGCGCGAACGAATCCGAGCCGCTTCGCCGCCCGCCAACTCTACTTCGGTCACGCGGCCATCGCCGACCCCTCGATCGGAAGCCTGCTGCATGTCGAGCAGGCCTGGCGCGAGGGCGACGAGGTCGCGAGTGCCTCGACCGATACCTCGGTCGTCAAACTGGGGCGATCGAATCGCCGCTGGTCGCTCGAACTGGCCGCTCGCGACATGCAAGCCGATGGCACCGCCATCGATCGCTACCACGCGACGCTCAAGGACACCGAATTCTCATTCGACTTCGACGTCACGACGACGCGGCCACCGGCGCTACAGGGCGACGAAGGGTTTTCGCGCAAGGGGCCGCGCATCACGCAGGCGAGCTACTACTACAGCCGCCCGCAGCTCGCGTTGAATGGCCATCTCGAGCATCGCGGGCGCAAGCGGGCGGTGCGCGGTACCGGCTGGCTGGACCACGAGTGGTCCAGCGAGTTGATGGACCCCCAGGCCACTGGCTGGGACTGGACCGGCCTGAATCTTTACGATGGCACGGCGCTGATGGCCTTTCGCATGCGTCGATCGTCGGGCGACGGTGTTCTGTGGAACACGGCGAGGCGCTGGTACCCGACGCGCGATCCGGACGCGTGGCGGGGTGAGGACGTCGACGTCCGTTTCGAACCGATGCGGCGATGGCGCTCTCCGCGTACCGGGGCCCAGTACCCCGTGGCGATGCGGCTGGTGGCCGGCGACCTCGATGTCGTCATCGAGCCTCTGTTCGACGACCAGGAACTCGATTCGCAGGCCAGCACGGGGGTGATCTACTGGGAGGGGGCCGTTCGCGTCATGTCCTATCGTGCCGACCCGGTATCCGGATACGAAAAAACCGCGACCGAACTGGGCCGCGGTTATCTCGAACTCACCGGCTATGCGTCGCCGGTCCCGCTCTGATCAGGTTGCGGAGGAACCACCCATGCCGAAGCGCTCGAGCATGCGTTCGACCTTGGCATGAAGGTCCTGCTGGACGTCGACCGGCAGCTTGTTGAGCAGGAAAGGCACGCCGAGCAACAGCAGGGCTGCGTCGTCGGTCAAGCCGAACAGCAGTGCGAAATCGGGCAGGATGTCGATCGGACTGATGATGTACGCAAGCAGCGCCAGCACCCCCAACTTCACACCCCGTGGCGTTCCCGGGTGACGCAGCGCGAACAGCAGCATCAAGCCACTTCGGCCGAGTCGTCTCAAGAGCGTAGCAGCACGTACGAACCACATGGTCAACACCTCCCGTCAAGAACCGTGGGCGATGGCGCGAGCGCCATCCAGGCAGTCAACGCACCAGCGAATTGATTTCAATGATCGGCAGCATCACCGCCAGCACGATCAACAACACCATGCCACCCATCACCAGGATCAGCAAGGGCTCCAGCAAGCTCGTCAGCCCCAACGCTCTGCGCTCGGTTTCCGCTGACACGGTTTGTGCACAACGATCGAGCATTTCGCCGAGTTCACCAGTCGATTCCCCGCTGGCGATCATGTGAACGACCATCGGTGGGAATTGCTTGCCGACGCCGAGGGCCCGAGCCAGGCTCGAACCTTCGCGTACACGGGAGATGGCGTCCTCCACGTTGTTTTTCAAGGCCATGTTGGACAGTGTACGCGCCCCCGCCTCCAATCCGCGGATCAACGGCACGCCCGACCGGGTCAGAATCGCAAGGGTCGAGGTGAACCGGGCGGTATTCATGCCACGCAGCAGACGACCGATCACCGGCATCTTGAGCATCCGTGTGTCCCAGGCCAAGCGTGCCGATGGCGAGCGCAACGCCACGCGAACGATGACGACGACCAGCGCAATTCCCACCGCCAGCAGCCAGCCCCACTGACGCAGGAAGTCCGACAGCGCGATGAGGCCGATCGTGAGTGCCGGCAGGCTCTGGTCGGTCTGGTCGAAGACCGTGACCACCTGCGGCACGACGTACGTGAGCAGCGCGATGATGACCATGAACGCCACCACCGAGACGATGGCCGGGTACGTGAATGCGAGGATCACCTTCGACGTGAGCGCCGACCGGGCCTCGACATAGTCCGCCAGGCGCATCATCACCATGCCCAGATCGCCGGACTGTTCCCCGGCAGCGACCAGCGCCCGATACACGTCGGGAAAATCGCGCGGATACTTCGCCAGCGATTCGGCGAAGGTCTGACCGGAAACCACGTCGCTGCGCACCGCGGCGAATCGCTCT
>JBGSTN010000339.1:0-8009 GCA_041736455.1 Burkholderiaceae bacterium
CGGCTCTCGACAAGCGACGGCGAGTCGACCAGCCCGGTCCAGGGCGCCTGGCGCAGCTGGTGGCCGGAGCTTGCCTCGTGGTTCGCCGTGCTCGACGGCTGCAACACCGGCGCCGAATGGACGACCTATGCGGGCTCACCGGCCATCGCCATGCACTTTCTTCGACCGCAGGATCGCGCCTGGCTGTTCGAGTTGCATCCTCGCGATCATGAAGCGCTGGTGGTCAACACGCTTGGCCTGCGCCGCGTCAAGGTGAGCAACGAAGACGGTTTCCAGGGCCTGATCGGTCTCGTGCCACCTGCGTCGCGGCGCGCGCTCGTGCTGGTCGATCCTTCGTACGAGATCAAGACCGACTACGAACGGGCGTTCTCGACCGTGGCCAAGGCGTGGCGAAAGTTCTCGACCGGCACCTACGTCGTCTGGTACCCGATGGTCGATCGGCATCGGATCCAGCGGATGGAAAGGCAGTTCAGCGCAAGCGGCATTCGCAACATCCTGCAACTCGAACTCGGCGTGACCGCCGATGCCGCGGGTCACGGAATGACAGCGTCCGGCGTTTTCGTGATCAATCCGCCGTGGACGATGCGCGCACGGATGGCAAGCCTGCTGCCGCGCCTCAAGACCGCCATGAGCCGTGACAACACCGCATTCTGGCGATGCGTCGCACTCGTGCCCGAATGATCGCGACAGCGCGTTCGAACGACGCCGGCTATGCCGAGTGTCCCGACGCCGAATGTCCGCAGACGAGTCGCGCGGCATGGCGCGCGATCACCCACTCTTCGTTGGTCGGTTCGACTGCCACCGTCACGGCGCTGGAACGGGTCGAGATCACCTTGGCGTCGGCCTGATTCGCCGCGAGATCGAGGTCGACCCCGAGGAAAGCAAGCGGCACGCAGATCCGTTGCCGCATCCGGGCGCTGTGTTCACCGATGCCGGCCGTGAACACCAGCAGATCCACGCCCCCGAGCACGGCCACCAGCGCGCCGATCTCGCGCACCGCTCGCCGGACGTAGAGGTCCAACGCCACGCGCGCACGATCGTTCGTCGCTTCGTTCGCGAAGAGCACACGTGGGTCCGACGACAAACCCGACACCCCGAGCAGGCCGGATTTCCGATAGAGCGTCGTGCTGACTTCTTCGAGCGTGAGCTTCTCGACGCCCATCAGATAGATGACGGCGCCGGGGTCCAGCGATCCGCAACGCGTGCCCATCATCAGGCCGTCGAGCGCCGAAAATCCCATCGTCGTCGCCACGCTTCTGCCACCTTGCATCGCACAGAGACTGGCGCCGCTGCCCAGATGCGCGACGATGACTCGTCCTGACGCGAGGTCGCCGAATCGTTCGGGAAGCGCGATCGACATGTATTCGTAGGACAGGCCATGGAAGCCGTAGCGGCGCAAACCGCGTTCCCACGCGTCCCAGGGCAACGGCATCATCTGCTCTATCAGCGGCAACGTGTGATGGAAACCGGTGTCGAAGCTCGCCACCTGCGGAATGTCCGGCAGCTGGTCCAGCAGCGACTCGATCGCCTCGAGCGCGAACGGCTGATGCAGCGGCGCCAGCGGAATGTAGGCGTGCAGATCCGCGAGCAGGTCCGCATCGATGCGGACCGGATCGAAATATTTCGAGCCCCCGTGCACGACACGATGGGCGACGGCCTCCAGTTGCTCGCCACCGAGCCGCTCACCGACACGATCCCGAATGTGCGCCAGCGCACCGGTATGCGGATGATCCGGACCCAATGAAACCGGGTACGGCTTGCTACCCGATACCATGCCGGTCGCGGTCGCGTTGCCGATCCCTTCGATACGGCCACCCCAGAATGGCTCGCGTGCCAGCGGTGAACGACCGGCGTCGAACATCGCGAACTTGATGCTCGAGGAACCGCAGTTGAGGACGAGAATCGGGCGAAATTCGTCAGCATTCGTTGTCACGATGTCCTGCCTGATCGGTTCGTGATGGTTCGCAACGGTGGACTCCGGGGGCGGGCGGCACGGGCAGCACACATGCCAGCGTCAGTAGCGTTCGACCCAGACCAGACCGGACGCTTGCAGAGTCTCTTCGCCGTCCCAGCGATAGGCGACGAGCCGTCCTCCTTCGCGGGCGATCGACCAGTCCAGGCACAGATGCTTGTCGTATTCGATCGTGGGCTCTCCGCTGAACCAGTGGTGACCGACGAAAATGGGCGCGCCGGTAATCGGCATGGGCATGACCTCGTCGGGAATCTCGATGTCCGGCACGGCATCTTCGTTGCCGTTCGGCACCAAGGCAATCTCGCGCAGCCGCCGCGCGCGAAATCGCCAGTCTGCGATCCGCATGTCGAAGTGTCGATGCCCTGCCTTGTCCAGGATGAACATGCCCGGCGGCAACGGCCATTCGAGCCCGCACGTGAGACGCAGGCGTGCCGATTCGAGCGGTGAACCCTCGATATGGCACTGGTCGAAGAAACCGTCGGACATCATCGGCGCATCACGGTTGTCGGCCGCGGCCTTGATCAGGTCGATCGAGGGATCGTGCCAACTCGCATGAGCGACCCGGATCCCGCCGAGATCGAGAAAGAGGGGCAACGTGCGGAACCAGCGAACCCATTCGTGATGCGTCGCCGAACCTTCGCCGACCTGCGCAATGAAGGCCGCGTGCTGCGCAACGTTCTTTCGGGAAACGACGGCATCGCCCCGATTGGGACGCAGGAAGTCGCCGGGATTCCGGGGATCGGGCATTACATAGCCGATCGCGTTGAACTCGTGGTTGCCCATCACGCATCGCGCGTCGCCCGCGTCGATCATCGCGCGTGCGATCTCCAGCGCGCGCAACTGCCCGGGCCCGCGATCGATGAGATCGCCGACAAGAATCAGCTGGCGGCCGGCCGGTGGTTTGAACCCAGGGCCGCTTGGCGTGTATCCCAGCTTGCGCAACAGAGCCTGCAACTCGTCGGCATGGCCGTGTACGTCGCCCACGATGTCATAGCTGTTCATGCTTGACCAGGGAGGATGGTGCCGCTTGTCCGACTCGAACGGACGACCTATCGCTTACAAGGCGATTGCTCTACCAACTGAGCTAAAGCGGCATTACTTGATGCGGGTGAGTGTCGGCCTGCCGCGTGGCGTGCGCGGCGGCCCTCTTCCATTATCGGTCATCGACCCATCAGGGTCACTCCCGGGGGGCGAGCCGGACGGAGGTTCTGCACGATGATGGACACCTTGACCGCCCGAATCCGGCACGGCCGCGAGCGTCGGCCGAGACCGCTTGCCAGCGACGGCCAACGGCAACGGACGATCGTCCGACGGTGTCGACGAGTCGGCGGTCCCGGTTTTGTGATCCTCGCCGTCTGCCGGTTTCGCGGCCGTGTCTTCGGCCTGGCCGTCCGTGGAGAGTGACTGGGTCGGGACGGTGCCATCCGGACCGTCGCCCGGCTCGACCGCTGCAACGTCGTCGACCGGTGCCGCTGCATCGGACGGTACCAGGGCCAGTGCCTTGGGTACTTCGAACGCCATGCCGTGCCCGTTCTCGCGCGCGTAGATGGCCGATACGTTCTCGACCGGAATGATGAGGTCCTGGGCGCGACCATTGAACCGGGCCTGGAATTCGATCAGTTCGTTGCCGATGACGAGGCGATTGGTCGCCGAAAGCGACACATTGAGGACGATTTCGCCCGCCCGAACGAACTCCTGCGGCACGACGGTGTTCGCGTCGACCGACACGGAAATGTAGGGGGTATACCCACTGTCCGAACACCATTCGTGAATGGCCCGCAACAGGTAGGGCTTGGTCGAAATCTCGCTCATCAGCGTCGCATGACCTTTTCGGACGGGGTCAGGGCTTCGATATAGGCCGGCCGGGAAAACATGCGTTCCGCGTAGCGCAGCAGCGGCGCGGCCGATTTCGGCATTTCGATGCCGTAGTGGTCGAGTCGCCACAGCAGGGGGGCGATCGCGACGTCGAGCATCGAGAATTCTTCGCCGAGCATGAACTTGTTCTTCACGAAGATCGGTGTCAGTTGCGTGAGCCGGTCGCGAATCTGCGTGCGCGCCTCCTCCTTGGCCGCCGCGTTGCCGCCATGCTGGTCACGACGCTCGAGCGCCTGGACATGGACGAACAACTCCCGCTCGAAGTTGAACAGGAACAGACGGGCGCGGGCTCTCATGACCGGATCGGCGGGCATCAGTTGTGGATGCGGAAACCGTTCGTCGATGTATTCGTTGATGATGTTGCTTTCATACAGGATCAGATCGCGCTCGACCAGCACGGGCACCTGACCGTAGGGATTCATGATCGAGATGTCTTCGGGCTTGTTGTAGAGATCGACATCGCGGATCTCGAAGTCCATCCCCTTCTCGAAGAGGACGAATCGGCAACGCTGGCTGAAAGGGCAGGTGGTGCCTGAATACAGGACCATCATAACGGGGAACTCCTGATAGGAATGTAGGTCGGATCGCCTGCTTCAATAAGCGCGAAACCCGGATGCATCGCTGTTCGATGCATCCGGGCTGGTTCAGCCGCGCCGCGCGCGGCATGAATGACCGAGCCTAGCGAATGTCGCGCCAGTATGCCTTATTGAGCTGCCAGGCGGCCGCAAACAGCACGGCGATTAAGAGAAGCACCCAGACGCCGAGCCGTTGGCGGGTGCGCGCCGTCGGATCGGACACATACGTGAGGAACGCGGTGAGATCACCGACCGCGTTGTCGTACTCGATGCCGTTCAGCGTACCACCGGTGGCCGGCGGGAACTCGAAGGTGCGGCCGGCATGCGCGTGCGAGTCGGACCCGGTCATGACTTCCTTCGTCATCGCGCCGGTACTGTCATAGCGCATCACGACCTGTTCGGTCCCGCCGCCATGGCCGCCCGACGCCGCATGCGTGTCGGTGATGGTGACGCCCCGCTGGCCCTGCAACTGCCACAGGACATGCGGCATGGCCGCATTCGGAAAGAGGGCATTGTTCCATCCGTTGGGACGGGTGTCGTCGCGATAGAAACTGCGCAGGTAGGTGTAGATCCAGTCGGAGCCGGAACCTTCGCCCGATGAACGGGCTCTCGCCGTCACGGACAGGTCAGGCGGCGCGGCGCCGAACCACTCCTTCGAATCGGCGGGTCGCATCGAGATCGACATCAGGTCACCGACCTTTTCGCCCGTGAAGAGCAGGTTCTCCTTGATCTGCGCCTCGGTGAGGCCGATATCCTGCAGCCGGTTGTAACGCATGTAACTCGCGCTATGGCAACCGAGGCAGTAGTTGACGAACAACTTGGCGCCGTTCTGCAGCGCGGGCAGGTTGGAGAGTTTCTCGGTCGGAAAATTGTCGAGGGGAAACCCACCGCCGGCGGCACTGCCAGGCGACGGGGTTAGCGCGGTGGCCGCTACCAGGACGGCCGCGCCGGCAATGCGAATGAGTCCGGATTTCATGGGGCTACTCAATGCGGGTTGAAAACGACACGCGACGGCACGGGCTTTGGCGTACCCAGTTTGCTCCACCATGGCATGAACAGGAAGAACGCGAAGTAGACGATGGTGCAGACCTGCGACGTGCGCTCGTTGACCGGTGAAGGCGGCTCGATACCGAGGTAGCCAAGGATGACGAACGCCACGACGAACGCGGCTAGCATCAGTTTGTGCCAACCCGGACGGTAACGGATCGAACGTGCCGGACTCTGATCGATCCAGGGCAGAGCGAAGAAGATCAGCGTCGAGGCACCCATCATCGCAACGCCCCAGAACTTCGCACTGAACTGCTCGGGGAAGTACATGTAGAGGCCCACGAAGCCGGCCACGCCGACCGTCGCGATCAGTTTGGCGAGGATGTGCGAACGGGAGACGACCAGCAGCAACCACCAGACGCCGAGAACGATCGCCATCACATGGAGAAACTCCGAAGTGGTCGCCCGCAGGATCGAATAGACCGGCGTGAAGTACCAGACCGGTGCGATGTGCAACGGCGTCTGCAGCGGATTGGCCGGGATGAAGTTGTTGTACTCGATGAAGTAGCCGCCCAGTTCGGGCGCGAAGAACACGATCGCCGAGAAGATGAACAGGAAGCCGGCGACACCTACGACGTCGTGCACCGAGTAGTAAGGGTGGAACGGAATGCCATCGCGCGGGATGCCGTGTTTGTCGACGTTGTCCTTGATGTCGATTCCGTCGGGATTGTTCGACCCGACCTCGTGCAGCGCAATGATGTGCGCAGCCACCAGACCCAGCAGCACCATCGGAATTGCAACGACGTGGAACGAGAAGAACCGGTTCAGCGTCGCGTCGGAGATCACGAAGTCACCGCGAATCAGCAGCGAGAGATCCTCGCCGATGAATGGAATCGCCGAGAACAGATTGACGATCACCTGGGCGCCCCAGTACGACATCTGACCCCAGGGAAGCAGATAGCCGAAGAACGCTTCGGCCATCAGCGCCAGGAAGATCAGGCAGCCGAACACCCAGATCAGTTCTCGAGGCTTGCGGTACGAGCCGTAGAGCAACCCGCGGAACATGTGCAGGTAGACGACGATGAAGAAAGCCGATGCGCCCGTCGAGTGCAGATAGCGGACCAGCCAGCCCCACGGCACGTCGCGCATGATGTACTCGACCGACTCGAACGCTTTCGCCGCGTCGGGCTTGTAGTGCATCGTCAGGAAGATCCCGGTCACGATCTGCAGGACCAGCACGAGCAGCGCGAGGGAACCGAAGAAATACCAGAAGTTGAAGTTCTTCGGCGCGTAATACGCGGCCATGTGGTCTTTCCACAGGGTCGTGGCCGGGAACCGCTTGTCGACCCAACCCATCAGGCCGGTCGTATCGACTGTTTTTTCGCTCGCCATGGCTTGCTGCTCCGTTCGCTAGGCTCGTTGGTTCTTGGGCGGGGAATGCCGCACCGTATTGATCACTGCTTCGGCTTGGCCGGCCCCGGCCGGCCCGTCGACACCCTCAGGCCGTCGAGTCGTCGGCGCCGATCAGCAGGCGGGCGTCCGTCAGATACTTGTGCGGCGGAACATCGAGGTTCTTGTTCGCCGGCTTGTTCGGATAGACGCGACCCGCCAGGTCGAACGTGGAGCCGTGACAGGGGCACAGGAATCCACCGGCCCAGTCGTCGGGCAGCGAGGGTTGGGCACCCGGTTCGAACCGGTTCGAAGGGGAGCAGCCCAGATGCGAGCAGATGCCCACCACGACCAGCACTTCCGGTTTGATCGAACGGTGATCGTTCTTCGCGTATTCGGGCATCTCGAGCTGCCAGGAAGTGGTCGAATGAGGATCGAGCACCTCCGAGTCGGTCTGCTTCAGCGACTCGATCATCGCGGGCGTACGGCGCAGGATCCAGACGGGTTTGCCGCGCCATTCGGCGGTCATCATGTCGCCCGGCTTCAACTTCGATATGTCGACTTCGACAGGCGCACCAGCGGCCTTGGCCTTCTCGGAAGGCAGGAAGGTGCTCACGAACGGAACCGCGACTGCAGCTCCGCCGACGGCGCCCAGCGCGCTGGTCACGATCAGCGTGTTGCGCTTGTCCTTGTCCAACGGGCCTTCGGTAAAGCTGCGATCCGGCGCGCCGTTTCCGCCTGCCGTTCCGTTGATCGCCTGTTCACTCATGGGTTGCCATCCGTACAGAAGAAATTGGTGGTAAGCGTAACGTGCTGGAAAGCCGACGATTGTAGCCTATTGCGACGCCTCGCCGGAGGCATCGCGGGGGCCGGATAGGGCCCGAGGGCCGAGCCTCGGCGGCGGCGTCACACCGGATTGTCGTCGTCGACGAAACGATGTTCGATACCCAGCGCGTCGGCCGCCGCGTTGCCGACCGCCTGCACACCGAATCGTTCGGTGGCATGGTGACCGGCCGCGAAATAGGCGATCCCGGCCTCGCGTGCGACGTGGGTGGTCCGCTCGGAGATCTCGCCGCTGACGTAGGCCTGCGCGCCCAGGTCGATCGCGACTTCGATCGCATCCTGAGCCGCTCCCGTGCACCAGGCGATCCGCGATACGACGGTCGGCGGATCGCCGACGACCATGGGTTGCCGGGCGAGGACGAGGTGCA
>JBGSTN010000817.1:0-2238 GCA_041736455.1 Burkholderiaceae bacterium
CGCCTGCACGGCGGGGTGGTCGGCATCGATCTCGGGCGTTGACGCCAGGCTGGCGTTCGTGGGCGGTGTGCCTTCGGGCACCGGCTGTTCGAGCGATTCGTTCATGCCACAAGCTTAACCGTTCTGCAGGCTCGCCTCGCCGCATGCCGACCCCTGCCCTCGCTCACCCAGAAAGCGCTGCGCGAAATCCACCGACGTCAAAGGTTCGCTCAGCAGGAACCCCTGTCCCACATCGCAACCCATTGCGGTAAGCACCTGCACCTGCTCCTCGGTCTCGATGCACTCGGCCACTGTCTCGTGACCCAGTTTCTGGCCGAGCGAGATCATCGCCTCCACGAGGTTGCGGTCGTTCGCATCGAAGTCCAGGTCGCGAACGAATCCGCCGTCGATCTTCATCACGGCGATCGGCAGGGATTTCAGGTAGGCCATGCTCGAGTAGCCGGTGCCGAAATCGTCGACGCTCAGATGGATGCCCGACGCGCGCAGGCGCGACAGGTTGGCCAGCACGTCGGGCGTGGGTTGTGCAAGCAGGCCTTCGGTGAGTTCGATCTCCAGGTGCTCGGGCGGCAGACCGCTGGCCACCAGGCGGTCGATCAGGCGCTGAAGCCAATCCTTCCTCTTGATGTCCGGCGCTGCCTGGTTGACGGAAAGGCGCCAACCAGGCGCCAGCCATCCCTGTGCATGCCAGCGCGCGGCGGTCGTGATGGCCTCGTCGAGCACCCAGTCGTCCATCAACGTCAGGACGCCCGAGCGCTCCGCCACCGCCAGGAAATCCTTCGGTGTCAGTAGCCGCTGCCCAGGCCTTTCCCAACGCACGAGTGCTTCGGCGCCGACCACGACGCGATCGACCAGCCGGAATTTGGGCTGGTAGACCAGATGCAGTTCGCCGCGGACGATTGCCACCGGCAACGATTTCTGGATGTCCAGGAAACGGGCAGCTGCCTGGCTCATCGCCTGCGTGTAGGCCATCACCTGATTTCGCCCGGCGCCCTTGGCGGCATACATCGCACTGTCGGCATTGCGCAGCAGCACATCGCCCACTTCGCCGTCTTCGGGAAAGGTGGCGACGCCCACCGACATGTTGGGCCGATAGTCGTCCAGGCCGGCCAGCGCCACGGGAGCACCCAGCGCGCTGACCAGCTTCTGCCCGACCGACAGCGCCGCATCGGATGCGGTATCGGGTAGAAGAACGACGAATTCGTCGCCGCCGTTGCGCGCAACGGTGTCCTGGCCCCGCAGCTCGGCACGCAGCCGGTCCGCCACCAGCTTGAGCAACTCGTCGCCGACATGGTGGCCCAGCGTGTCGTTCACTTCCTTGAAGTGGTCCAGATCGAGGAACAGCAGCGCGAATTTCGTCTGGCGTCGGCGCGAATAGAGGATCAACTGCTCGAGCCGGTCGAGCATCACGCGGCGGTTGGGCAATTTCGTCAGTTCGTCCTGCGCTGCAAGCGTCTCCGCGCGTGCCTGGGCCAGGCGAAGCTGCGTGAGGTTCGACTGCACCACGGCATAGCTGTTGATCCGCCCGGTTGCATCGCGCAGCGGCGTCACCGTACAGCGTACCGTATAAGGTCGCCCTTCCAGCGTGCGGCTGGAGATTTCGCCGCTCCAGCCCTGGCTCTCCACCACGGCCGACCAGAACGGCTCGGTGTGCGGCACCTGTGCGAGCTGCGGCTGGATCACCCACAGCAATCGACCGAGAGTCGTGGCGCTCTGGGTGCCGGTGAGCAACTCGAAACTCGGATTCGCACGCAGGATCGTGCCCTCCCGATCGAGCACCGCGATGGCGTCCGAGCTCTGGCTGAACACGAGTTCGCTCAGTTCGTGCTGGCGATCACGCGTCACCTCATCGGTGATATCGCGCGACACACCGCCGATGCCCGTCACCCGACCGTCGAGATCATGCAGCAGGAATCGCGTGGTCCGGAAATGACGTTGCTCGGCCGGCGTACCGCCGTCGTACTGTTCGTGCACCTGCACCGGTTGGCCTTCCCGGAGCACCTGCTCGTCGTGCAGATCGCGCAGCAACGCATCGGCAGCGGACATCAGGTCGTCGCGGTGTCGGCCCGGCAGCGTCTGGACCGGCTGCCGCAACAGTTGCGCCACGGCGGCGTTCGCATAGATGACACGCCGATTCGGGTCCACGGCGAAGACGAGGTCGTTCGTGTTGTCCAGCAGCGCTCGCAACAACTGCGGGTCGTCGTGGCGTGGGGACGCCTGCTCGCGCGGCACGACGATCAC
>JBGSTN010000427.1:0-2254 GCA_041736455.1 Burkholderiaceae bacterium
TGGCGGTCGCGGGCCTGCTGTGCCTGGCCGGTGGAAGCGGTACGGCCTGGTGGTTGACCCGGACCCTTGCCGCGCGTGTGCGCGAAGCGTCGCATCGTGCGGGTCTGGTCCGCGAATTCGGGACGTTGCATGCTGCCCTTGAAACAGCGCAGACCGACACGCTGACGGGCTTGCCCACCCGCGACGCGTTCATGGCGTCCGCTCGTAATCTTCTGTCACAAACGTCCGGGTTCCGCGATTGCAGGATGGCCCTGTTGTACCTGGACCTCGATGGATTCAAGGCACTGAACGACATCGGCGGCCACGACGCTGGCGATCTGGCACTCGCTGAAGTCGGTCGCACGCTGTTGACCCTCGCCCGTGCCGATGACGTGACGGGCCGCCTGGGCGGCGATGAACTGGCGCTGGCCCTGGCGGTGCCGGTCAGTCACATCGAAACGATCAGCGAGGAAGTCGCCGATCGCCTGATCCGCGCCATCGACGCACTGCCTTACGGGATCGGCTGCAGTATCGGCCGGGCGATCGCGCGACCGGGCGAAGACCTGAGGTCGCTGTTGTCTCGTGCCGATGCCGCAATGTACGAAGCAAAGCGAAGCGGCCGCAATCGCGTCGTGGCCGCCGCGAATTGAAGTCATCCAGGTCGCGGACGCAGCGTCGAGTGAGTCCTTGTCGACAAGGATGACTACACCATGCGCTTCGACCGGTGACCGGCCTCTGGAAATGTGTCCGATCGGTGGGCATACCTCTTGCCGGATACCGGACTGACCGTCGACGATTGGCCGACAACACGCGTTTGCCTCGACGGGCCGTCCCGAAGACACATGAAAGGAGATCAGCCATGCAAAACGATGGGAAGCACTCGGAGCCATCACGGTCCAGTGACGGCAGTGATCAGCGCCGCAAGCTCGAGGAATCGGAGCGGAAAGCAGCGAAGGAGCAACCCGAGAACTACCAGGAAGCGGATCGCGACGCCAAGGTCGTTTCGACCGGGCAGGACAACGCCAACGATGTTGGATCGATCCAGGGGATCGACAATGACGACGCCCGCGAGAAGGACAGTAAATAGCGGTCCTTTGGATTGGAGGCTGCACCAGGTAGTGCGACGAAGCGATCGGTGGCCTCCGGTTCAAGGTTTGAGCACCATCACGTATGTCGCCGCGACGAGAGGGATCGTGGCCAGCACGCCCCATATGATCCAGCGACGACACAATGGCCAGTAGGCATCATCGACCGAGTCTTTCATCGCGAACGATCGAGCCATTCGTGCCTGCTCGACCTGCAACGGCAGGAGTATCGCCAACCACATTGCCCCTGACACGACGAACAACAGCTGTCCCCAGACCAGCCATCCGACAGTCAGGTCGAACTGCCCGACGTAGGCCATTCCGTAACCGCCGACGATGATGAGCAGGATTCCCGACAAGGTCAGGCTCCAGTCGGTATAGGTAATCAACCTTTGCGCGAAAGCGATCACCGCCGGATCTGCTGTCCGGTTGGCGAACACCTTCCAGACGGCGCTCGCCGTGACATTGCCGATCAGGATCGCGACACCCATCAGATGAAGGAATTTGAAGGTCAGATACATTGGCGTAAGGGCTTGTTCAACACCTTGCCTGACGCCTTGATGCCGGCACGCCGGGGTACGCGAACAATGCCGTCTTCTGCGCATCGACCGTTCGGTCAACCAGGCGACATCGCGCTTCACCGTGCATCGCAATCTTCATCCGCGGTCGAAAACCGCAGACGTGCAACCGTCATGCCCGCATCGCTGGCACTCGCGTTGCTTGCCGTTGGAACCCGCTACGCAGGTTCGCGTCCAGGTTTACGACCGCGTTCGCGGCCTAGTTCACCGCGACCGCATTGAACCCTTCAACCGCCGACGTTGGCGAAGTCGACACGGCCAATGCCTGGCAGCCGCAACGCAAGATCGTTGTAGTCGAATCCGATCGACAGGCCCAGGAGGTTCAGTTCGATTCCCTCCTCCGCGCCGGCCGTCACACCGAGCAGACCGTAAGCCGAAAACTGCCATCCGGTTCCGCTCGGCGCGGACGCAAAGAATTTTGTCGCACCGAGGAAATCCTTGCCGATCGCATTCGATGGAAGGTCGAGGCGGAGTTCCGGCACCGAGCGCGCGACGTATGCGACGAACGTGTTGCTGTTCGGGCCAGGCCACACGCGATAGTGGCGGCCCCACGGATAGCCGGCCGCAGCAGCTTCGATACGGTCGATCATGGCATCGACGCCGGCGCCGCGA
>JBGSTN010000445.1:0-1726 GCA_041736455.1 Burkholderiaceae bacterium
CCGCGGCGATCGCGTCGCCGTATGGCTGCCGAACCGGATCGAGTCCACCGTCGTCTTTCTCGCCTGTTCTCGCAACGGCTACGTCTGCAATCCGTCGCTGCACCAGAACTACACGGTCGCCGAGATCGCGGGTCTGCTCGAATCGATCGGCGCGCGGGTGCTGGTCGCGCAACCCGGTTGGGGGGCGGATGCCGGCACGGCCGACATCTTCGCCGAGGCGGCGCAGTTATCGTCGATCAAGCGGCTCTATGCACTGCTCCCGCTGCACGCGGAGGCCGTACCGTTGCCTGCGAACGTGCACGGATTCCCGCCACGACCGGCGGACGCCGGCCTCACGGTCTCGCCACCGATCAGCAACGACCCCGACCAGATCGTCTACCTCGCGTTCACGAGCGGAACGACCGGGCAACCGAAGGCCGTCATGCACAGCGACAACACGCTGCTCGCCAACGGGCGCGCGATGGTGGCCGATTGGCAGCATGGTGCCGACACGGTGCTGTTGTCGCTGAGCCCGATGAGCCATCACATCGGGACGGTCGCGCTCGAGCAGACGCTGGTCGCCGGCTGTGAACTGGTCATGCACGATCCCTCGGTCGGTACGGCTGCGATCGACTGGATCGAGCAGACCAGCGCAACCTATGTGATGGGCGTGCCCACTCATGCGATGGACCTGCTGCATGCCGCCGGACGCCGGGGGCTCGATCGGCTGGGATCGGTACGCGTGTTCTATCGTGCGGGTGCGCCGATCCCGACCGCGACGACTCGCGGACTCGTGGCTCTCGGTGTCACGCCTCAGAACGTCTATGGCATGACCGAGAACGGCTCGCACCAGTACACGCGTCCGACCGACGCGCCCGATGTCATCACGAGCACTTGCGGCAAGGCCTGCCAGGGCTACGAGATCCGGCTCTGGCGGCAGGACGATCCGGACCGCGAAGCCTTGCCCGGCGAAGTCGGTGAGATCGGTGGACGCGGTGGCGTGCTGATGCTCGGTTACTTCGGCAACCAGCGCGCCACGGAATCCTCGTTCAACACGAGCGGCTGGTTCATGAGCGGCGACCTCGGACGCTTCGATGCCGACGGCAACCTGCAGATCGTGGGCCGCAAGAAGGATCTGATCATTCGTGGTGGCCACAACATCTATCCGGCACGCATCGAGGAGATGGCTCACCGTCATCCCCGTGTCAGGAAGGCTGCCGCGTTTCCCGTGCCGGACGAGCGCCTCGGCGAGAAAGTCTGTCTCGCGATCATTGCCGACGGCACGGCGCCCGACGGCGATGAACTGCTTGCGCATCTTGCCGCGATGGGCCTGTCGCGATTCGACATGCCCGAGTACTACATCGCCGTTGACGCGCTGCCCTTGACCCCCAGTGGCAAGATCCTCAAGCGGGAACTGGTCGAGTGGGCACGCTCAGGCAAACTCAGCCCCGATCCCGTCCGCTATCGGGACGGCGGCTCATGATCGACGCATGCTGATATCCACGATCGAAACCGGTGACGACGAATGATCGAATTGAGTTACGACCAGGAATTCGCGGTGCTGACACTGCGACGGACCGAGGCATTGAATGCATTGAGTTTTGCGCTGATCGACGACATCGGTGCGGCGATCACCGAAGCCGGTCGCTCGAGCGCCCGGGCTCTGATCGTGACTGGCGCCGGAGAGAAGGCCTTCTGCGCGGGCGCCGACATCAAGGAACTCCAGCAGCGCGGTCTCGCCGCGCAG
>JBGSTN010000453.1:0-3672 GCA_041736455.1 Burkholderiaceae bacterium
CAAGCCCCCTCCCGGTTTCGGTTTCGTATCGTACGACGAGGTTGCCGGTTACGCTATCCAGACCAATGTAGGAAGCTACTCGCGCCAAGCTGCTGAATTTCCGGGGCAAACCGGCATGGCACGGCGATTGCTGAAGCAGCATGGTTGATGACGGTCCTTCCAAAAATCGATCCGGAGACTAACCATGCAAGAGCTGAAGCTCAGCCGACGCCTCTTCCTCAAATCGAGCAGTGGCGCCGCTGCAGCAATCGGTGGCGTTGGTGCCGCCAGTGCGAAGAGTGCGGCGCCCGCGGCCAGGCCAGTTGGCCAGACGACGACGACCCTCGACTATCCGAAACATTCACTCGGCAAGACTGTCGGCCTGCCGCTCGACAAGGCGGTGGCGTTCAACTATCCCGATGGCGATTCACCCTGCATGGCATTGCGCATGGGGTCACCGGTGCCGGGCGGCGTCGGCCCGAACGGCGACATCGTGGCGTTCAGTTCGCTGTGCACGCACATGGGTTGCCAGGTCGCCTACGACGCGGGCACCAGGACGTTCAAATGCGGGTGTCACTTCTCGATCTTCGACCCCGAGAACGGCGGCCAGATGGTGTGCGGGCAGGCTACCGAAGATCTGCCGAAGGTGATGCTCGAGTACGACCCCAAGACCGACACCGTGACCGCGGTCGGTATCGACGGCCTGATCTACGGCCGGCAAGCCAACATGCTTTGAGGAGCGAACCATGAGCACCCAGATCAAGGATCGGATCGCGCTGCCACCGAAGGATGCGCAGAAGACCAACATGACCTGCCATTTCTGCATCGTCGGCTGCGGCTATCACGTCTACAAGTAGGATGCCAATCGCGAGGGAGGCCGCGCGGCCGCGCAGAACGCCCTGGGTGTGGATTTCACCCGGCAGGTGCCACCGCTGCAGATCACGATGACGCGCGCGATGACCAACACGATTACCGATCACGGCGGCAAGCGCTGGAGCATCATGATCGTGCCGGACCGGGACTGTGTGGTGAACGGCGGCCTGTCGTCCACGCGCGGCGGCAAGATGGCGTCCTACATGTACGCCCACGACGGAATCGCCCGGGAGCGCCTGAAGAACCCGCGCATCTTCAGGGGCGACCAGTGGCTGGACACCAGCTGGGAGAACGCGCTCGCGTTGTACGCGGGACTGACGAAGAAGATCCTCGATGCCGACGGTCCGTCCGGGCTGCTCTACGATTGCTTCGATCATGGTGGCGCCGGTGGTGGATTCGAGAACACCTGGGGCACAGGCAAACTGATGTTCAGCGCGCTGCAGACACCGATGGTGCGCATCCACAACCGTCCGGCCTACAACAGCGAATGCCATGCCACGCGGGACATGGGCATCGGCGAGCTGAACAACAGCTACGAAGACGCGCAACTGGCCGACTGCCTGATGGTGGTCGGCTGCAATGCCTACGAAACGCAGAGCAACTATTTCCTCAACCACTGGGTGCCGAATCTCAATGGCACGACGGTCGACAAGAAGAAGAAATGGTTTCCCGGCGAGAGCGCGTCGGCAGCCCGGGTGATCATCGTTGATCCGCGCCGTTCAGCCACGGTGGCGATCTGCGAGCAGGTGGCCGGCAAGGACCGGGTGCTTCATCTGGACATCGAGCCTGGTAGCGACACAGCGCTCTTCAACACGCTGTTCACGTACGTGATCGAACAGGGATGGCACGACAAGGCGTTCATCGCAAAGCATACCCACGGTTTCGACGATGCAGTCGCCAGCAATCGGATGTCGCTCGAAGACGGCGCAAAGGCGACCGGTATTCCGGTCGCCAGACTCAGGCAGGCAGCGGAGTGGGCGTACAAGCCGAAGGCCAGTGGCCATGCGCCACGCACTTTCCATGCCTACGAGAAGGGCATCATCTGGGGCAACGACAACTACGTGATCCAGAGCGCGCTCGTCGGCCTCGTGCTCGCCACGCACAACGTCACCCGGCGCGGGACCGGCGTGTGCCGCATGGGCGGGCACCAGGAGGGCTATGTGCGCCCGCCCTATCCGGGCGATCGCAAGATCTACATCGACCAGGAGATCATTGCCGGCAAGGGCCTGATGTACACGCTGTGGGGAACCAATCCGTTCCAGACGACGCTGAATGCCGAACAGCACCGGCTGGCGCTGCACAAGCGCGCAGCGATCGTCAACGCGGCCATCGCCGGTGCACGCGGGGCGAGCATCGACGAGATGGTCGCGGTGATCTACGACGCGTGTCGGAACAAGGGTGGACTGTTCGTCGCGGCCATGAATCTCTATCCGACGACGATCGCAGAAGAGGCGCACATGATGTTGCCGGCCGCTCATCCGGGCGAGATGAATCTCACGTCGATGAACGGCGAACGGCGTCTGCGCCTGTCCGAGAAATTCATGGATCCGCCCGGTTCCGCCAAGCCCGACTGCCTGATCGCAGCCGCGATCGCGAACACCATGAAGGCCCTGTACCAGAAGGAAGGCAATGCCGGGATGGCGCAGCGATTCGAAGGCTTCGACTGGCAGACGGAGGAGGACGCATTCAATGACGGCTTCCGACGTGCAGGACGGCCAGGCGTCGAACCGATCGACAGCCAGGGGGGTGAAACGGGTTATCTCGCGACCTATGCGCTGCTGCGCAAGGCGGGCAACAACGGCGTGCAACTGCCCATCAAGCGGGTCGATGGCGACAAGCTGGTCGGCACCGAGACCGTGTACGCCGAGTACAAGTTCAGCACGAAGGATGGCCGTGCAAGCTTCAAGCCGGCGCCATGGAACGGTTTGCCACAGATGGTTGCCGAACAGAAGGCGAAACACGGGTTCTGGATCAACGGGGGCCGGGCCAACGAAGTCTGGCAGACCGCCTACCACGACCAGTACAACAGCTTCGTGCGCGACCGGTATCCGATGGCTTATCTCGAGATGAATCCGGATGACGCTGCTCGACTGGGCGTCGCGGCCGGGGACGTCATCGAAGTCTGGAACGACTACGGCAGCACCTACGCGATGGCATACCCGATGAAATCGATCAAGGCCGGGCAGACGTTCATGTTGTTCGGCTTCATCAAAGGGGTCCATGGCGACGTGGTCACGCCGTGGGTCGACCGCAATGTCGTGCCGTACTACAAGGGTACCTGGGGCAGCATCACGCGAGTGGGAACGGTCGACGACTGGAAACGCACGATCAGCTACAAGGAGCGACGCTTCGCCTGACGCCACGGCGCGTTATCATCGCTGAGCGCCATGCGCCGCGGTTTCGCGATGCCTTCGCGCACTCCGGAGCCGCGGCGTTCTTGTTTCATGAGGACTACGCAGCCATGCAAGGCCATTCAGAATCCACCGCAGGTGCCGAACGGGCGGGCGGGCGGCACGGTCATCCGGCCGGCCACGGTGATTCGCCGCACTGCGATACCGATCGCTTCGCGGTAGCCGAAGACCTGATCGCGTCGCGCCGGAACATCTCCCCCAAGCGCCTGATCGAGCCGGGCCCGAGCGCCGAGCAGTTGCTTTCGTTGTTGTCACTGGCTGCGGCCGCGCCGGATCATGGCGGGCTGACCCCCTGGCGATTCATTGCCGTACCGCTCTCGGAGCGTCACCGGCTGGCCGAGGTCTTTGCGCTCGCGCTGGTCGATCGCGATCCGACTGCGTCCATTGCGCAGATCGAGGCCGCGCGCGA
>JBGSTN010000474.1:0-1984 GCA_041736455.1 Burkholderiaceae bacterium
CCGCCGACCTCGCCGGCGCCGACCGCGTGATGTTGCCGGGCCGTTGCCGCGGAGACATCGCCACGTTGTCGTCCGTGCTTGGCGTGACCGTCGAAAGAGGCCCCGATGAAGTGAAGGATCTGCCAAGGCACTTCGGCCAGCAGGCACGACCGGTGGATCTCGACCGCCACGAAACGCTGATCTTCGCCGAGATCGTCGACGCGCCGATCCTCGACGTGGACGGCATCGTCGCGCGGGCCCGCGATTTTCGCGCCGCAGGTGCCGACGTGATCGATCTTGGTGGTCTGCCCGCGACGCGCTTCGATCATCTCGAGGAAACCATCGCCGCGCTGCATGCGCTCGGCTTCAAGGTCAGCGTGGACTCGATGGATCGCGAAGAATTGAAGCGCGGCGATGCGGCGGGCGCCGATTATCTGCTCAGCTTCAACGAACACACGCTCGATGATCTCCTGGACAGTCTGGCCACTCCGATCCTGGTGCCTGCGCAGCCGGGCGACCTGCCCTCGTTGATCCGGGCAATCGACCGGATCGAGGCCATCGGTCGCCCCTACCTCGCCGATCCCATACTCGACCCGATCCACACGGGGTTCACCGAGTCGATCGTGCGCTACGCCGCGCTGCGACGACAGCGTCCCGATGCGCCCATTCTGATGGGCGTGGGCAATCTGACCGAACTGACGCACGTCGACACCGCTGGGGTCAACATGCTGCTGCTGGGTATCGCCTCGGAACTCGACATCGGCGCGATCCTGACCACCCAGGTTAGCGAACATGCGCGCTGCGCGATCGCGGAAGCCGATCATGCCCGCCGCATCCTGTACGCTGCGCGACGCCTGGGCGAATTGCCGCGCCATATCAGCGACGAGTTGATGATGCTTCACGAACGTGCACCGTTTCCCGACTCCGATGACGAGATCGCTGCGCTCGCGCTCCAGGTGCGCGATCCGAACTGGCGCATCCAGACGAACGCGAGCGGCGTGCATGCATACAACCGTGACGGACTTCACCGCCATACCGACCCGTATGCGTTCTGGCCACACCTGGGAGTCGCCGATGACGCCAGCCACGCGTTCTACCTGGGCGTCGAACTGGCGCGCGCGCAGATCGCCTGGCAACTCGGCAAGCGCTACAGCCAGGACGGTCCATTGCGCTGGGGCGCTGCGGAAAACAAGGAATGATCCTCGAGACCATCGTGACCACACTCGACCCCGATGGCGTCACTCACCTCGCGCCATTGGGCGTGCATGTCCACGAGCAGGGCTTCGTGATCGCACCTTTCGCGCCCTCCCGCACACTCGACAATCTTCGTCTGACGCCACAGGCCGCGATCAATTTCACCGACGACGCGCGTGTCTTCGCGGGTTGCCTGACCGGCAGACGCGAGTGGCCCCTGGTCCCCGCGATTCACATCGCACCATGCCGTTTGCGCGATGCCCTCAGCCACTGCGAAGTCGAAGTGCTGGCGATCGAGGAAGACGACGTGCGGCCGAGATTCGTCTGTCGACCCATCGAGACCTTCACGCACAAGGCATTCGGCGGCATGAATCGCGCGCGCGCTGCCGTGATCGAAGCCGCGATCCTGGTCAGCCGACTGCACATGCTGCCGCGCGACAAGGTCGAACGCGAAATCGAGTGGCTGCGCATCGCGATCGACAAGACTGCCGGTGAGCATGAGCGCGAAGCCTGGCAATGGCTGATGGACAGGATCGCGGAGCACGACCGCGATCAGGCCGCCTGAACGCATACGATCGATTCTTCGGAGCCCACGAACCATGAGCAATGCCCGAGCAACGGTTTCATCCTTGCAGCCCGAGTCGCAAAGCCCGCAATCGCCAGGCCCGGAATCGAATGGTCCCGAGTCGCGAAGTGGCGAATCACAGAGCCGATTGCGCAAGCGGCTCGTGGGGCGCCACTCGCCCGCTTTCCTGGCCAGCGTGCGCAGCGAGGCCGAAGCCGTCATCGCACTCGCCAACGGCGCCGAGAT
>JBGSTN010000497.1:0-7225 GCA_041736455.1 Burkholderiaceae bacterium
TTCCCAGGCCGCCTCGGAGCCGCCGGCCAGCACCGTGGCCACGAGCGCGAGGGCGTCGGCATGGTCTTGATTCATGTGTTCGACCGCCGAAGCCTCGACCGCTGCAAACCCCTGCAGCGCGGCCTGGGGTGCCAGCAGATCGGCGGCCTCGAGTCGGTAGGCTTTACCGAAGCCGCCATTCAACGAGGCGTGATCCAGTTCGAGGCGAACGAAGCTGAAGTCGCCGAAGTCCGCGTAAAGGCCGGCCTTGCGATGGCGTGCCAGGAATCGGCGGCGCACCTGCTGCCCCGCCTCGCTGTCGCGGTCGAGAAAATTCGCTCGTGCCTGCAGACTGATGCGTGGATGCGCGAGTGGATCGCCACGTCCCGTGCGGTACAGCAGCAGACTGCAACGAGGCTCGCTCCGAAGCGCGGGCGTGTGGCTCGACAACGACGAGATCAGGATGATCGGCGTGCCGTCGATATCGGTGGCAACGGTGACCAGACTGGCATCGGGCCAGCTCGACTCCGTCGTCAGGGTCGCGATAGCGCCACTGGGAGAGGCGCGCAGCAGGTGCTGCGCGAGCGCCCGGGCTTCGTCATCGGTCTGGCGCAGTATGTCCTTTCGTTCGGGCATGGTTCGGGATCTCATCGGAGAGCATGCGGATGCTTCCAGAATGCCACATTCGTCGCGACCCGATGCGGCGGCCGGCGGGTGCTCGAATCCGCATGTCGGCTTTGACTGCTAGAATCGCGCCGCGTGCAGGGCGTTGCAAATTGAAATGATCCTTACGTTCGATCGGCAATCCTGCTTGAATGAGGCAACGAGCAAGTATCGAAGGAGACTATGAACATGCGCAATATCATTGCGGTCGCACTGGGCGTTGCATTGCTGAATTCGGCATCCGTCGCCATGGCCGCCTGCGACCCGGGCGAAACCGTCATCAAGTTCAGTCATGTGGTCAACGGCGAAAAACACCCGAAAGGCATTGCAGCAAACATGCTGGCCAAGCGGGTCAATGAAGAGATGAACGGCAAGGCCTGCATGGAGGTGTTCGCCAATTCGAGTCTCTACACCGACGAGAAGGTCCTCGAAGCGATGCTGTCGGGCGATGTGCAACTCGCGGCGCCTTCGCTATCGCTGTTCGAACCGATCACGAAGAAGTTCCGGATCTTCGATCTGCCGTTCCTGTTCGACGACGTCGCGGCGGTGGATCGTTTCCAGTCATCGAAAGCCGGCGCCGGTCTGCTGGACGTGATGAAACGGCGCGGCATTCACGGCGTCGCCTACTGGCACAACGGCATGAAGCAGTTGTCGGCGAACAAGCCTCTGCTCATGCCCGACGATGCGAAGGGACTGAAGTTCCGGGTGCAACCGTCGGAGGTACTGGTCGCGCAATTCCAGGCGCTGGGTGCGAATCCGCAAAAGCTTGCTTTCAGCGAAACCTATGGTGCGCTGCAGACCAAGGTGGTCGATGGTCAGGAAAATACCTGGTCGAACATCTATGGCCAGAAGTTCTTCGAGGTGCAGGACGGCATCAGCGAGACCAACCACGGCGTGATCGACTACCTGGTGGTCACTTCGACCGAGTGGCTCAAGAAGCTCAAGCCCGACGTGCGCGAGCAACTGCTCAAGTTGATCAAGGAAGTGACCGACGATCGCAATGGCGACTCGGCCAAGGTCAACCAGGAAGCGAAACAGGCGATCATCAAGGCGGGCGGCGTCGTGCGCGATCTGACAGCGGAGCAGCGGGCTGCCTGGGTCAAGGCGATGAAGCCGGTCTGGGCGAAGTTCGAGGGCGAGATCGGTGCGGATCTCATCGCTGCGGCAGAGCGAACCAACCAATGATGTCGCGCTCGGCACCTTTGACGCGAACGCATCGGGGCTGATACCTGTCGAAAACCATCAGCGCGCCAGCAGTCGTTTTCCTGGCGCGCTGAGTCGGGGGTTCCATGAATCGAACGGATGACCGAGCTTCAGGTGGCTGGTTCAACGCCCTCGAAGAAAACGTCATCGCCTTGCTGCTCGCGGCGATGACACTGATCACTTTCGCGAACGTGATCGCGCGATATTTCTTCAACACGAATATCCTGTGGGCGCTGGAGGCCACGGTCTTCCTATTCGCGTGGCTGGTGCTGTTGGGGGCTTCCTACCTGGTCAAGCACAACCTGCATATCGGTGTCGACGTGCTGGTAGCGCCGTTGCCAAAGGGACCACGGCGTGTCGCCACGCTTCTGGCGGTGCTCGCCTGCATCGTGTTCAGTGGGTTGCTGTTGAAGGGCAGTTGGGATTACTGGTTTCCTTTCGCAACCACGCGTGCCTTCATGGAGACGAGCGATCTTGCCATGCCAGGTTTCCTGCAGTTCCTCGGCAACTGGATCAACGAAGGGGAGACCTACGAGAAGCTGCCGCGGGTGGTGCCTTATGCCGTGCTGCCGCTGAGCATGGCCTTGCTGCTGTGGCGGTACATCGAAGTCGCGATCCGGGTCTGGAAAGGTGACCAGCATCTGATCGTGGCCAGTCACGAAGCCGAAGAACTGGTGGAAGCGGCGAACGACCCCAACCCGAAGACGAGCGCCTGACCATGCTGGTTCTCCTGTTGTTCATGATGGTGATCGGCCTGATGCTGATCGGCGTGCCGATCGCGATCTCCCTCGGCCTGTCGAGCATCGTGTTCCTGATGTTCAACTCTGACGCCTCGCTCGGTTCGGTGGCGCAGACGCTTTTCTCGGCTTTCGATGGCCATTTCACGCTGCTGGCGATTCCGTTCTTCGTGCTTGCATCGACGTTCATGTCCACAGGCGGCGTGGCCAAGCGGATCATCCGGTTCGCGATTGCGCTGGTCGGGCATTTCCCCGGAGGCCTCGCCATTGCCGGGGTGGTCGCATGCATGATCTTCGCGGCGCTGTCGGGCTCTTCGCCGGCCACCGTGGTGGCCATCGGCTCGGTCGTGATCGGTGGGATGGTGCGGGCGGGGTATACGAAAGAATTCGCGGCCGGCCTGATCTGCAACGCCGGTACGCTGGGGATCCTGATTCCGCCGTCGATCGTGATGGTGGTCTATTGCGCGGCGACCGATGTGTCGGTGGGCCGCATGTTCCTCGCCGGCGTGATCCCCGGCCTGGTGGCCGGACTGATGCTGATCGCGGGCGTCGTGGTCTACGCTCGCGTGCGCGGATTGCCCAGTCAACCCTGGGTCGGCTGGGCCGAGGTACTGAGTTCGCTGTTCGAGGCGATATGGGGATTGCTTCTCGTCGTGATCATTCTGGGCGGCATCTACGGTGGGTTCTTCACGCCGACCGAAGCGGCGGCCGTGGCGGCCGTATACGCCTTCTTCGTGGCCAACTTCGTCTATCGCGACATGGGCCCGCTTTCACGTGCCGAGGTCGACGGGCTCGTGAGTCGCCTCGATACCCGTCTGCTGGGCGAGGCAGTCGGAACCACCGGCGAGAGCAGCACGGGCGTGGCGCCGCGCGCCGGGAGGGCAGGACTGCTGCCGACGATCTTCTACACGCACTCGACGCGGCACCTGGCGATCCTGTTGTCCCGACCTCAATCGCTGCTCACGACATGGTTCCACCGTGACAACAGGCAGGCGCTGCTCGATTCGGGCAAGTTGACCATCATGCTGATGTTCATCATCGCCAATGCGTTGATCCTCAAGCATGTGCTCACCGAAGAGCGCATTCCGCAGATGATCACCGAATCGATGCTGGCCGCAGGATTCGGGCCGATCACTTTCCTGATCGTCGTGAACGTGATCCTGCTGATCGGCGGCCAGTTCATGGAGCCGTCGGGGCTGCTCGTGATCGTCGCACCGCTGGTGTTTCCGATCGCGACGCAATTGGGCATCGATCCGATCCACCTGGGCATCATCATGGTGGTGAACATGGAGATCGGCATGATCACGCCGCCCGTGGGTCTCAACCTGTTCGTCACCGCGGGGGTGGCACGAATGTCGGTGCTCGACGTGGTGAAGGCGGCAATCCCTTGGGTGACGATCATGTTCGTGTTCCTGATCCTCGTCACCTACGTGCCTATCCTCTCGACCTGGTTGCCGACCCTGATGATGGGGCCGGAAGTGTTGATCAAGTAGGAAGCCGCGGGGCGGTGCGAAGGCCGGCGCGTTTGGTTATGGATCCGTGCGATCTGCGCGATCTGCGCGATCCGTGCGAACCTCGCCCTCGAAGTCGATCTTCCCCGGCAACGGCGGTGCCTGCGTCTTCGTCGACCCGCTCGTGCCGTGTGTCTACCGCGCGCGCTTGCGGATCCAGCGTCGGTTGATGAACTGCCAATGCTCGGCACTGACCGGCATGACGGACAGCCGGTTGCCACGGCGCAGCAGGATCATTTCTTCGAGCTCGGGTTCGGCCCGCAGCGCAGGGAGATCGATCACTGCGCACGCCTGGTCGGCCCGAACGTCGATGGCCAGCCACCGCGGCGATTCAGGCGAAGATTTCGCATCGAAGTAGGGCGACGAACGATCGAACTGCGTCGGATCGGGATACGTCGCCGAGGTCACGGTCGCAAGCCCGACGATGCCCGGCTGCGCACAACTCGAATGGTAGAAGAGCACGCGATCGCCGATATGCATTTCGTCACGCATGAAATTGCGCGCCTGATAGTTGCGCACGCCGGTCCATGGGACGGTCGCATCGGGCGCCGCCAATGCATCGTCGATCGAACACTCTTCGGGTTCGGACTTCATCAGCCAGAACCGGGCAGTCGACTTGATCATGCCAAGACGCCCAGGGTGGAATCGGGTCGACCGCAGAACGGGAGCGATATGCCGAAGAACGACGCACTCTGGGGCGAGTGGTCGACGGATGAACATTCGAAAGTCGTCTCGTCGCGAGACGGGACGATCGAACTGGTTAATGAGGGGCGCTCCGGATTACCGGCCAGACCAGCATCCTGAACCGTGCAGTTCAGGTCGGCCACAGTCAGGCACCGCATCAGGTTCATCCGACTAAGGGACGATCACAACAGCGATACACAAGAGACCGCAGCCTAGTTACGCATATTGGTTCAAGGAATGTAAGGTCCAACGGGCATCCAGGAGCAAGGACATTGTATGACGTGTACCTGCCAATGTGCCAGCGCGTTCGTCGGATCGTCGAGCGCTTTGTACGATTGACAACTTGAGGCGGCAGTGCTGTCGATTGCCGGGGTTTCGAATCGATTCTCGTCGCAAGTCCGAACCGTGGGCATCGTGCGCCTTCAGCAGAACGGGCGAGTGAGTTGTGCGCATGTGCCGGGCGCTTCGAATTCACGTCCTGTCGACGCGAAAGCCCTTGTCGACCAGTGAGGTTAATCACCGTTGGCGCGCGATTCAGAAAAGGTCATCCTGCTGCTTGTCGAGTTCTGCTTCGAGCTTGTCGTTGAGTCGCTTGAGCTTCTTCATGTTTTCGGCGTTCTGCGCTTTCTCGCCGATCGCACGTGCCGGTGAAGCACTGGCGGCGACAAGATCATTCGCGAACTGCAGGGCCGCCATCACCGCGATGCGATCCATGCCGGAGATCCGGCCGGCGTCGCGCAACGAACGCATCTTCTGATCCACCATCTGCACCGCCTGCTCCAGTTGCGCTCGCTCGCTCGGCTTGACCGCCAGACGAAAATCGCGATCGAGGATCAGCACATCGATCTCTTCGGGCTTCTCGCTCTTGTCGGGCTGAACGGGTGGGGAGGTCTTTGTGGCCATGTCAGTGCTCTCTCGCCTCTTCAGTCTTGGAATCGTTGGGCAGCGGCAGGCGAGCCAGCGCGGCCTCGACCCGAACGCGTGCTTCGTTCATGCGTTCCTGCATCTGGGCGCACTTCTTGTCGCTTTGCGCGAGTTCGACCCGCAAGCGGCCATTCTCTGCCGAGAGTTTCTTCATCAGGCCGAGCAGTCTTTCGATGCGAACGCTGAGCGCGTCTAGTTCTTCTTTCATGGACGATATCCGCAAATACCGACTCGTCGCCCGCCAACCGGGTCCGGCTGCCGTCGACGAGGCAATGGGGCCCGCGCGACGCAACTCCTGAGCCGGGCGCAGGGGCTGGTCTCCGGTCGATCGACCGCCGCCCTTGACCATTGTTGCTGGCCGAAGACCTGACTGTTTCCGAGGATTCACGTCGCGCCACGCGAGCGTCAGCCGGTATGTTACTCCTTTGTCCTCCAATGCCAGAACGCTCGACAATGCGAAGCCGATGATCGGGTCGGCGCGTTGCGGGGTCCGGAGACCGGCCGGTGATCGGCCATAGATTACCGCTGGTGCGCCGGTGGCCTTAGGTCGTGACGCCACGCACGTTCGGCTGCTCGGCCGTCGGCTAGAATCAGCGGTTATCCATCGCACCCTTCGCGCCCGGATGTTCAAACTCGCGAGCCTCTTCTTGCCGCCAACGTCGTCGCAATCCGCAGGTCGGTCGTCTGTCCGTTCGTCGTTCGCCGTGCTTTTCGCTCTGCTGTGCATGCTGCCTGCGACGATGGCAGCTGCCGCGCCGCTGCGGGTCGATTCGGTGCAGGTCGAGCTGGTCGCGGACCGGCATGCCCTGGTGCCCGGCGAGACGGTTCAGATCGGTCTGCACGTGGTTCACGATCCCGGCTGGCATACGTATTGTCGCAATCCGGGTGACTCGGGCTTGCCGACGCAGTTCCCGGTGACGGTTCCGGCTGGTTTCGACGTGGGCGAGATCCAGTGGCCGACACCCACCCGTTTCCTGATCCCGCCATTGGCCAATCTCGGCTACGACCAGGAAGTGATGCTCGTGCGATCGCTTCGAGTACCGACATCGTTGACGGCTGCCGAGGTCGAGATCACGACGCTGGCGCAGTGGCTGGTCTGCCGTGACGTGTGCATACCGGGTGAAGCGCCGCTGAGCCTTCGGCTGCCGGTCGCCGCAACGACGACCGTCGACACGAAACATCAGGCGCTGTTCGATCGGAGCTTGCAGGCTCAGCCGATGGTATCGCTGGTGGTCGAGCGGCCGCCCGGCCAACTCCGGTTCGTCATTCCGGAAGAACTCGTGGGCCTGCGCACCGCGCCGCCGCACCTCGAGTACTTCCCGTTCGAAGGTGGCGTGATCAGCCACGCCGCACCGCAGTTGCTCTACGAGTTGCCCGATCGAAAGGGCTGGCTCCTCGATGTGCAGACCGATCTGGCTCCACCACCATCGGCCACAACGGACCAGGGTGGAACGAATAGGGCGGCTGCCGCCGCGGTGACAACCGCGCGGGCCGACGGCCTGCTCGTGATCGACCGGATGCGCG
>JBGSTN010000527.1:0-2510 GCA_041736455.1 Burkholderiaceae bacterium
GACATCGTCACGACGATCACTGCCGACAAGGCGCATGCGGTCATCCTGACGCCCGGGATGATCGAGCCAGGCATGCATGTCAACGCCGTTGGGGGTGACTGCCCCGGCAAGACCGAACTGCATCGCGCTGTTCTCGAAGCCGCGGCGGTGTTCGTCGAGTACGAGCCGCAGACGCGAATCGAGGGCGACCTCCAGCAGATGCCGGCGGACTTTCCTGTCACGGAGCTGTGGCGGGTACTGGCCGGCCTGCACCCGGGTCGCGTCGATGCGGCCCAGGTGACGGTGTTCGACTCGGTCGGCTTTGCACTCGAAGACTATGCGGCGCTCGCGTACATCGGCGAGATCGCGGCCGAATCGGGAATCGGCGAACTGATCGAACTGGTGCCGCAGGCCGATGATCCGAAGGATCTGTTCGGGGTGCTGCGTGCGGTCGAGCCTGGACGGGCCGGATCGATGCCATCGAACTCGGAACATCCGCACCGTTCCTCGACGCGATGCGCGAGTGAAACCGCCATTGCGACGTCAGGCGGATAGACGGGACAACGGCGTCGCATGCGACCGGGGCGCGACGATACAGTCCGGCGACTCGATGAAACCGTGCGAAGATTGACCTGTGCCCATTCGTTCGAGGATTCCGGTTCGCCTGCACGTGGGGTTCGCCTGCACGTGGCAGGCGTTCGCAAGAGTGGCCGACCATCGAGTAATCGCTTTCGAGCCGGTTCCGACTTCCGAACGTGCGCGGACTGAAACCGCGTTCATTGCGATCGCCCATCGCTGCATCTTCGAATCGATTTCGTTCGTGATGATGTGCAGATGCGGTTGAATCCGATATTGCATGCCGAGCGTGTGCTCGCGACGAGCGACTCTTGATGCGCCATTCCGATGAACCCTCGCATGGCTGATCTTCCCTCGCCCGTCCGCGAACGAAAATGTCATCAATTGATTGCGGCGTCATGGTGTCGCTCTGCATCGCATGCACGAATTTCTCTGTGCACAACGTGTTGAGGCGTGGCGCGAATCGCTGACCGCAATGCGACTAAGGCGGATATCATTTCGTATGGAGTAGTCGTACCAATGGGTCGCCGTACCAGAGGCATTCAATGGCTCACGCAGGCTTCGCGTTCCGTACCGTGACGGTCTGGGCACTTGTGCTTGCACTTGCAGTGCTGAATGGCGCGCTGCGAGAAGCCGTACTTGTTCCGCAACTCGGCAACCCCGCCGGCCAGATGATCAGCGGCATCCTGCTGATCGCCTGTATCGCGGTCGTGACGATGCTTGCAAGCCCCTGGCTCGATGCCCGGTCACGCAGGCAACGACTTGTCGTCGGGTTCAGCTGGCTGCTCCTAACCCTTGTCTTCGAGTTCACGTTCGGCATTGCTCGAGGCAAACCGATGCAAGAGATTCTGGACGCGTACACGTTTACAGAAGGGAACTTGTGGCCGCTCGTCCTCGTGGCCACATGCCTGGCGCCGATGTTGCTTGCCCGGCCAGGTTCCAATGAGGCGCGCTTCGTTCCGCGGTCGCCCGAACCGGGTGTCCCGGAACAAGGAAGCCTCTTCAACGTCAAGAATCAAGCAGCTCCAACCGCGGGAGAATGAAATGAAGATCCAGGAATCAATTCGCACCTGTTTCACCAAGTACGCCGATATCCTCGGGCGCGCCGATCGCTCCGAGTTTTGGTGGTTCTTTCTATTCGTCGTGGTAGTGGGCGGCGCGCTGTGGTCGTTCAGCGAGGTGCTCGGCAGCGCGTTTGCCCTGGTCACGATCCTGCCGGCGATATCGGTGACGACACGACGTCTTCACGACACGAATCGCAGCGGGTGGTGGCAACTCGTCTGCCTGTTTCCAATCGTCGGGGTAGTCGTCCTGCTGGCTTTCCTGGCCCAGGACAGTCAGCAGGCGACCGTGGCTGCCTGAACGTTTGCCGCGGTCGATTCGCTCGAGCCGACCTGCACGGTGGTCATCGCCAGCGTTCGCCTCACGGGCCTGGCGCCCGCTGCCGTGCCGAAACTTCTGGCAATCATCGGCTGACAAGGCCGAGCCCCCCGAGTTGCGCACTCATGTGGCATCGAGACGCTCCAAAACCGACGATTCTCGAACACCCTTCGACTTCCTCCGATGGTCGTAGTCCGGAAGTCAAAAGGGCCTGCATCCTGCTTTCCTTCCATCGAGGAGACATGCGGAACGCCGGTGAGCCGTTAATTCGCGATCCTGGCTGCTGCCGGCGATCGAAGCACAGAGACCTGGTCGGTCTCCTGAAGGCCGCGCGCTCGTGTGAAACCCGCCAGGAACGGGCTTACGATTAGCGCCACACACGACGACCCGGAACCCACGATGAATCCCGACGACGCCCTCACCGCCAGCCTGACCGAGACCACACAGAGGCTGCGCAACGGCGATCTGACCGCCAGCGATCTCGTCGATGCGCTGCTCGCGCGCATCGAACGGTTCCAGCCCATTCTGCACGCCTATGGCGCCGTCGACAGGGCCGGCGCCCGCGCCCAGGCGCG
>JBGSTN010000538.1:0-2410 GCA_041736455.1 Burkholderiaceae bacterium
TCGCGCAGGCCGAACGCCAGTTCGCCATGCAACTCTACGAGCCCCATAGCGCGGTCGAGCGGGCGCTGCGCGTCGGCTCGATCGGGCGGCCGGCCGTGATCGCCGATACCCAGGACAATCCGGGTGCGGGTGGCAATGGCGACACGACCGGCATGCTCGACGCGCTGATCCGTGCGAACGCACAGGATGCGGTGCTGGGGCTGTTGATCGATCCGGCGTCCGCACGCCAGGCCCATGAGATGGGCGAAGGCGCCAGTGGCGCCTTCAAGCTCGGTGCGATCTCCGGTCTGGCTGGCCACAAAGCCGTTGGTGGGCGCTTCACCGTGCTGAAGCTCGGTGACGGACGATTCACCTGTACCGGTCCGATGTACCAGGGGTTCCAGATGAATCTGGGCCCCATGGCCCTGTTGCAGACAGGTGGCGTGAAGGTCGTCGTGGCGACATTGAAGACGCAGGCGGCCGACCAGGCGATGTTTCGCCACGTCGGCGTCGAGCCGGTTCGACAGCGCGTGATGGTGTTGAAGAGTTCAGTGCACTACCGCGCCGATTTCGAACCGATCGCGAGCGAGGTCATCGTCGCGCGGGCGCCAGGCCCCTGCCTGGCCGATCCCGCCGAATTTCCCTGGAAGAATCTTCGCGTCGGCCTGCGGACGTCGCCGCTCGGGCAGCCTTTCGGCCTGTAGGACTTCCGTTCACCGTGATGCCGCGTCGGCCGCCAGCGCAACCCGACGACCGCGTTCGATATCGAGGCCGACCAGCAACAGCAGGCCGACGACGAAGAAAAGCCCTGTCATCAGAATCGCCAGCCGATGATTGCCCCCGGTCAGCAGGGTGACCGCACCGTAGGTGATCGGTCCGATGACGGCCGACAGCCGGGTCGCGAAACCCCACAGGCCATAGAACTCTGCGCGGCGCGCCATGGGGGCGAGCAGACCGGCCAGCGCTCGGCCGGCCGACTGGCTCGAGCCCATGCACAGTCCGGCAAAGACTGCAGCCAGCCAGAAGACGGCATCCGACGTGCCGAAGCCGGCCAGCAACACCATGATGATCCAGCCGACAAGGGTCACGGCGAGTGCACGCAGATGACCGATGCGGTCCTGCACATAGCCGAACACGAACGCACCGCCCGCGGCGGCGATGTTGACCAGAAGGATCAACATCATCGTCTGACTTTGCGCGAAACCCATCGTCTGTTCCGCATAGATCGCTGCCAGCGCGACGACCACGGCAATCCCGGCCTGGTAACTGACGGCGCAGAGCAGGAACCGGTAGAAATCGGCGAACGCCTTCGCTTCGTGCCAGTTGCGGCGCAACTGCGCGAGCGAGTCGCCGATCGTCGCGACCAGACCCTGCACGCCGGTATTGGCCGACAAGGCGATCGCGCCAGTCTGCTGCACACGCCGTTCACCGAGCATGATGAACATCGGCGTGGCAGCGAGCGCGAAGATGGCTGCGGTGATCAGCATCGTGACGGGCACGAATTGGCTGGCCGACTGGCCCGTCGACTGAGCATTGATCACCCAGGCCAGACTGAGTCCCAGCGTCAGCATGCCGCCCAGATAGCCGAACGACCAGCCCCAGCCTGAGACGCGGCCCAGGGATTCGGGTCTGGCCAGTTCCGGCAGGAACGCCGCTATGAGGGTCTCGCCGATCGAGTACGCGTAGTTGGAGACGATGACGAGGACGATTGCCAGGGCGATCGTGCCCGCATTCGTGAAATACAGGCCGGCAGTCGCGACGACGCAGGCAATGGTGCTGATGGCGAGCAGCAGCTTCTTGGTGCCTTGACCGTCTGCCCATGCGCCGATCGCTGGCGCCGTCAGCATCACCGCGAACGACGACGCCGAGAGCGCGAGCGTCCAGACGAATGTCGCCCAGACGGCTCCTCCGGCGACCACGCCGACGAAATAGGCATTGAAGACCGCGGTCAGGACAACCGTGGTGTAACCCGAGTTGGCGAAGTCGTACAACGACCAGGCGAACACTTCACGGGGACTGACGCCGTCGTTGAGAGCCGACCGATCGAAAAGACTCATGCGGGAGATCCGGATGCGCGCGCGACGAGACGCCGCAGAGCGTACCACCCGTAACCGACGATCTCGTGAATGGCGAGCACCGACCGGGACACGGATTCCGGCGTCGGCATCCAGGTTGACGACAACGCGAGGCCGCGCTGCGAAAGCCAGCCATGCGGCGCCGGCGTGACGTCGAGCCCGGCGGCTTCGAACTCGGCGCGTGCACGGCGCATGTGAAACGCTTCGGTCACCAGCAATATCCGGGTGATTCCGGCAGCCTGCAGGATCGGTGCACTCGACTTCGCGTTGCCGGTGGTGTCGAGACTGTCGCCTTCGATCCAGCGGACGGGATGATTGAACAACTCGAGCATGGCGCGCGCCATGACCGTGGCTTC
>JBGSTN010000549.1:0-1688 GCA_041736455.1 Burkholderiaceae bacterium
GTCTCGCGGCGACCATGGTCGGCACGCCCGAGCGCGTGCAGGCCCGCAGGGATCGAACGCAGCAGCGCCGGATCGTCCCAGAGCGGATGGCGCGTGCGCAATGGCGGAAGGCTGGCGAAGTTGTACGAATGCGGCGGCATGCCGCTTGCCCATTCGAGCGTGTCCGCCTGCCAGGGATTGTCCGGCGCCGGACGGCCGCGGCGCAAGTGCAGCGCCAGATCGAGCAGCACGTTGGCGACGCCGAACGCCATCACGAATCCGAATACCGACGACACCAGGTTCGGCAGATCCCAGCCCAGGCCGGCGTCGTACGTGTAGACGCGGCGCGGCATGCCGAGCAGCCCTGTCCAGTGCATGATGAGGAAGGTGCCATTGAAGCCGATGAAGGTGAGCCAGAAGCCCCATCGCGACAGTCGCTCGGAAGGCAGGCGGCCGCTGACGAGCGGCAGCCAGTAGTAGAGGGCCGCCACGAACGGGAACAACATGCCGCCGACGAGCACGTAGTGGAAATGCGCCACGACGAAGTGTGTATCGTGAACCTGCCAGTTGAACGGCACGAGCGCCAGCATCACGCCGGTGAGTCCGCCTGCGACGAAGATCGTGAGGAAGCCGGCGATCCATAGCATCGGCACGCTCCACACGGGTCTGCCCGCCCACAGCGTCGCGATCCAGGCGAAGAGTTGCACGCCAGTGGGTATCGCGACGAGCATGCTCGCCGCCGAGAAGAAGGCCTGTGCGAGTGCCGGAATGCCAACCGTGAACATGTGGTGCACCCAGAGACCGAAGCTGATGAAGCCGGTCGTGACCAAGGACACGACGACCCATCGATAGCCCACGAGCGGGCGGCGTGCAAAGACCGGCACGATCGTCGACACGATCCCGGCGGCCGGAAGGAAAATGATGTAGACCTCCGGATGGCCGAAGAGCCAGAAGAGGTGCTGCCACAGCAGCGGGTCGCCGCCGCGCGACGGATCGAAGAATGCCCAGCCGGCCGCCCGTTCGATCTCCAGCAGCAGTGAGGCGAGGATCAGCGGCGGAAAGCCGATCACGATCATCATCGACGTCACGAGCATCGCCCAGGCGAAGATCGGCATCCGATCCAGCGTCATGCCTGTTGCCCGAGTACGCATGATCGATACCGCGATCTCGATGCCGGCGGCCATCGTCGCGATCTCCACGAAGGTGATCGCGATCAGCCAGAAATCCGCGTTCACGCCGGGCGAATAGACGTCGCTCGCCAACGGCGTGTACATGAACCAGCCGGCGTTCGGCGCGAGATCGAGCAACAGGCCGGCCGTGAAGATCGCGCCGCCGAACAGAAAGCACCAGAATCCGAATGCGCTCAATCGCGGGAACACGAGGTCGCGCGCGCCGAGCATCTTCGGCAGCAGGTAGGCAGCGAGGCCCTGCAGCACCGGCACGGCGAACAGGAACATCATCATCGTGCCATGCGCGGTGAATGCCTGGTTGTATGCCTCGGGGCCCATGAACGTGCCGCCCGGGCGTGCCAGTTGCGCGCGAATCAGCATTGCCAGCAGTCCGGCGATCAGAAAGAACACACCACCCGCGAGCATGAATCGCAGCGCCACCGTGCTGTGATTCACCACCGTCAATCGACCCCAGCCGCGCGGATTGCCCCAGACCTTCTCGAATTCCGCGTGCAGCGCGACCGCATCGCGGCGCCATGC
>JBGSTN010000555.1:0-2712 GCA_041736455.1 Burkholderiaceae bacterium
CCGCGCGTGCTGGCACCGATCGACGTGGCACAAGTGGAGACACTGCCCCGGCTCGGTGACGCGGCGGGCGCGGATCTGTCGCCCGAGACCGAGCGTCGGGTCGGCGAGTCGATCATGCAGGACCTGCGTCGTCAGGGAGCCGCGCTGGACGATGCCGAACTGGTCGACTGGTTGAATCGGTTCGCCGCACCGCTGGTCGGCGCGCGCGCGGCGCGTGGCTTCAGTTTCGAGTTCTTCCTGCTCGATGATGCTTCCCTCAATGCGTTCGCCTTGCCCGGCGGATACGTCGGTGTGCATACGGGATTGATCACCGCAGCCCAGACAGAATCCGAACTCGCCTCGGTCCTCGCGCATGAAATCGGGCATGTCACACAGCGGCACATCGCTCGCATGCTCGCCCGCAATCGTGAGAGTTCGGTGTTGTCGCTCGCCGCTGTCGTGCTCGCGTTGCTGGCGGCTTCATCCAGTCCCCAGGCCGCGGCGGGCATCGTCGCCCTGGGCGGTAGCGTGCAGGCGCGGCAGATGCTGTCATTCTCGCGCGATGCCGAACGTGAAGCCGATCGGATCGGCCTGGAGATCCTGCGCGAAGGCAATTTCCAGGCGACCGACATGATTGCTTTCTTCGGTCGCATGCAACAGGCCACTCGCGTCTACGAGTCCGGTGCGCCCGCCTACCTGCGAACGCATCCTCTCACTGGCGAGCGCATGGCAGACATCCAGAATCGGGTCTTCGATTCCCGCTATCGTCAACGGCGCGATTCGATCGATTTTCATCTCGTCCGCGCGAAGTTGACGGTGCTGGCCGACACCAGCCTGGATGCGCTGGCCGCCGTGCGCAAGACGTTCAACGAGCAGATCGAAAAGCGCAGTTTCGTCAACGAGGCTGCCGTCTGGTACGGTTTGTCACTGGTGGCTGCAGAACAGTCGGACGAAACGGCAGCGCGCACGTCATTGGCCAGGGCAGCGGCGCTCATCGTGCCCGACGGCGATCCGGCCGGGCACCCGATGCTGGCGCGCCTGCAGATCGAACTCGCCCGACGCAGTGGTGATATCGAGCTCGCCCTGAATCTCACCGAGGCGGCTATCCAGCGTTTCGGCGACGCTCGTGCCATCCGCCATCTGAAAGCGCGGCTGCTCGGCGACGCGGGCCGGCATGCCGAGGCCGTCGCATTCCTGGAAGACGAACGCAGCATTCATCGATCTGATCTGACGATCCTGGAGCTGCTGGGCAAGGCTTATGAGGCCAACGGCCAGTCGGGTCTTTCACATGCGGTCAATGCCGAACGTTATGCGCTGCTCGGCGCGCTCAAGGCGGCACGTGAACAACTCGTCATTGCGCAGCGCGATCGCTCGCTGGACTTCTACCGACTGTCCCAGATCGACGTTCGCCTGCGAGAACTCGAGGACGAGATCAGGCGTGAAGAGGAACGCTCCTAGAACCAGGCAGTCTCTATGACGGGTCGTCTCGGTGCGGGTCATCCCGATGACGAGACGGAATCCGACAACGCCAGGCAACTCCCGCCTCGACCCTGACTAGCCGCGTGGCCTCCGGTCGAATCCGAGGACCACATCCGGTGATTCGTCCGAACTGTGTACCGTGATCGTCTGGCCGGCAATGCGCAACCGGTCACCGGCCAGGTCCAGTGCGGTAAGGTCGAGGTCGTGCACGACGCCCGGGCCGAGCTCGGTGTCGAGATACAGATCGTCGCTGCTGAAGATCGTTGCGCTCCTGATCTCGCCGGCGGGATACCCGGTGTGACTGACGAGTGTCGCGTCTCCGCTGCCCGTCAATACCCGGAAGACCAGCGGAGCCAGTTCGAGATCGGCATAAGCGCGCTGCGGTCCGTTCTGCCAGAACCAACGACCTCGTTCATCGCCGATCCAGTTGCGGCTGATGAACTCGATGATTCCTTCGCTGGTGATGCGACTGCCGGCGCCGTCACGACGTTCGTCGAAATCCGGCGCGTTGCGATCGATCAGGTACCAGCGTCCCCGTCGATCCAGCCGCAACCAGCCGAAGACACCGGGAACATCCGGCCATCTCGCGATGGCACGCTTGACTTGATCATCCATGCTCGTTCGTCCATGCGTTCGGCCCGACCGTACCGACTCGGCGAAGCCTTGTCCTGGACGGCGAATCCGCCGTCGTGGTGTGATGCGACGTCCGCCAGTCGCGCAACATACCGGTGTCAGTCACCCTTGCTGAACCAGCGCACGACCCGTTCGCCGAGCCATTCGGTGTTTCCCGGTGGTCCACCCGTCATGAATCCGGCATGGCCGCCATGCGCCGGATAGTCGAGTCTCACACTGCTCGATACCTGTGACCGAGTGGCAAGGTGCGCGCCCGGCAGGAACGGATCGTTGCGCGCATTGATCAGCAGGCTGGGTATTCGCACGCCCGGCAGAAACTGCTTGCACGACGAGCGCTGCCAGTAGTCGATGCAACTCGCGAAGCCATGCATCGGCGCCGTCACCGCATCGTCGAAAGCACAGAAGTCGTCGGCTCTGTCCATGCGCCCACGATCGAAGAGACCGGGGTACTGATCGAGCTTCAGTGCGCTCTTGACCTTCAGGGTGGTGAGGAAGTGGCGCGTGTAGATCCGGTTGAAGCCCTTCGACAGGGCGACCGCACCGGCGTGCAGATCCTGGGGCGCGGAAATGGCCGCGCACGCCGCGACATCCCGGCTCGCCGCGTTGCCGGCCTCGCCCACC
>JBGSTN010000852.1:0-2807 GCA_041736455.1 Burkholderiaceae bacterium
ACGCCGTGGATTGCGCCCATGCCGGTGCCGAAGCCAGGATGGCGATCAGCCCGAACTGCCCGACCAGCCGAAACCTTCCCCATGCCCTGCGTGCCGAAACGATCGGGTGATCGCTCGAAGGTCGGGGAGATGGTCGCAGCATCGATTCCATGGCGTTCGTATTATCGTCGTACGGCCGTGGTTTGCGCAGCTTCACTGCTCGCGACGGCCATTGCATGATCGCGCAATTGTTCGGCAAACGCCGATGCCTGGCCATCAACGGCAAGACGCGCAATGGCGACGACTCGTTCGGCCGTCACGGTACCGACCAGTTCCTGCTGGTACGACGCAGCGCTGATCTGTCGCCCTTCTTCGTCGCGGACCACCAGATGCACGCTGCCAAGAACCGTCCGATGCTTGCGAGTCGGCACCAGCGAGGTTCCCACGTGCAACGACCAGTGCGCCGCGCCTTCCGTGACTGCGATGCCGTGACCGAGCAGCGATTCGGTCATGCTCTCGCGCATATCGTCGCGCCACGCCTTGGAAATCCCGTCCAGCACGAGTCCGACCGTCAGCATTTCACCGGGGCGTCGAAAGACCTGCTGGTGCCAACCGGCCAGCGAGCCGCCCACGAGTTCGCTGAGCTTGTCCAGCGGCAGATCGGATTCGCCAGGCGCCAGATCCAATCCAAGCGAGTTGTACAGTCGGCCCCATGCGTTCTGCGCATTCGCATACGCGATCTGACGCTGGTAGGTGGATAGCAGCGCCCGTGCCTCGGTGCGGATCAATTCGAGTTCCGAATCGACCCGCGAACTCGCCGACGCTTTCGAGAAATTCGCCAGCCGCTGATCCACCAGCGCACTGTCGGCCATCGTGCTCAGTTCGTCACGGGCGAGGTTGTAGCGCATCGCTGCGACCCGCACCTGAGTCAATACCGCCATCGACTGTGCGAGCCGGCGAGTATCGTCGACCGCGAGTTGCGACTTGCCCGTGCGGTCGATCGATGGAATCGACGCAAGCCTGAACAGGTCGGTCGATACTCGCAGGCCCGCTTCGAGCCATGAATTGTTGTAGAGGTACTTGTTCGAATCGTAGAGCCATCCCGCATCGAAACGGATGCCCGGCAGCGCCGACACCATTGCCCGACGGGTATCGGACACGCTGATACGTTTTCGGTAGTCTTCTTCGCGAAGTTCGGGGCGTTGTTCAAGCGCGATGTTCTCGTATTTCTCGAGATCGGCCGGCAAAGGTGGCAGTGCGGTTTCGGCCGATTCAGCGAGTTCGAATTCCTGTCCAGGCGGCAGATTCATCAATGCCGCCAGTTCGGCCTTGGCGACTTCGAGATCCTGGCGCCGCAATTGAAGGAGCGTGGTCGAATCCAGCAGCGCTCGCTGGTACGCAAGCGCCTGGGCCTGAGGCAACAGACCTTGCTGCTCGATCTGGCGTGCGCGTGCGAGCGCCACGTCACTGCGCTTCATCAATTCGACCATCCGGCTGGTCAGCCGTTGCGCACCGAGTGCGCGCCAGTATGCGATTCGGGTGTCCTGCATCAGGTTCTGCACGACCTTGCGCTTGCGTTCTTCGGCAATCAGTGCATTGTCCGCAAGCGCCCTGGCACGATAGTAGGACACGCCGAAATCGAGCAGATTCCAGGAAAACTCGAGACCACGCAGGCTGCGCGTCTTTTCGACGGAGGAGGAGTTGGCGAGCGTCTCGAGACCCGTTTCGATGCCTACCGAACGGCCACCCGATTCGTTGTTGCGCGTCACGTATCCGGCGCTCGCCAGCAGGCGCGGAAACATGTCCCAGTTGCCGACTTCGAGGCGATTCTGCGCCAGACTCGCTTCCATCATCCGCAAGCGGAAATCGAGGTTGTAGTTCAGGACACGCGCAACCACTTGCGGATAGGTCAGCGGTCCGTTGATCGCCTGCTGTCCGGCATACATCTGCTGGCGGTCGTCGGCCACACGTCGCCCGATGTCCTCCGGGGTCAACGGCTTCGGCGACACGGCACAGCCGGCAAGGATGGCGGCGGCCGTGACGACGGCTAGCATCGAACGCCCGCGAGTCAAGGCGTGGTCGACAATCTGATTCATGGCAGGTTCCTCTTGACTATCCTGGTTTCTTATCGTTGATGGACTGCGCGACGGCGGTCAACCGCTCTTGTGGAGTCGCTGATCATTCACGGTACCTGCATCAGTATTCGTTCTTGTGGCCAGACGTCTGCCGCGCGGATCCTCGCTATCCGTTCATTCGATAACCCGACGCGTCATGCGCCATCATGCCCCGACCCCTCACCAGGATCGGTCGTCGTCAATCGCTCGCCGCAGCGGCAAGCACAGTGGAACTGCCGGGAAGCTCCCTCAACACTGGCGTCCGGAAACAAACTTCGGGCGTACCGGCGCGACCCGCTTCTCACTTTGGATTCGCTCGGTGAACGCCTTGGGTTTGGCCTTCACCACGTCTGCGTCGCTCAGGACATTGGCGCGCTTGACTGCTTGGGGTTTTGGGGCCGGTACGCAATCGTCATCCGCTGCGACGACTGCCCCCGACTTGACGACCAGGGCCGAATCCCGCCCAGCGGGCGTCTCGATCATGCCCAGTACTGCCATCGGAGCGAACGGCGAGAAATCGTTGAGTGTCGGGTCGATCGGCATCGCCAGCGCCGAGAGCCGGTCTGGTGCCAGCAGTGTGTACGGTGCGACCGAACCGGCCAGGGGATTGTTGTCGGGACGTCCCCCGCCGTCGTTACCCCCCGCACCCGGATCAGCGCCACCGATCGGCAAGGGCTGCGTGGGCACGACCACGATCGGCGGCACGGGCGTGTC
>JBGSTN010000856.1:0-1619 GCA_041736455.1 Burkholderiaceae bacterium
CGCGATGGTGGCGGGCTGCACATGGATTGGGAAGTGCTCGCCCGACCACGACAGACGGTCGTGCTCTACATGGGTGTAGGCAATCTGCCGGAGATCTGCCGACAGTTGATCGCGCACGGCATGCCGAAGGATTCGCCCGCGGCGATCATCGAGAACGCGACATTGCCGGATGAGCGTTGTCTGGTCGGCACGGTAGCGGAACTGCCGGCGTTGGCGCTCGCCCATGGGGTGCGTCCCCCGGCATTGATCATGCTCGGCGAGGTCGTGGATCTGCGCCGGCAACTGATGACGGGCGCGACGGGGAAGCAGTCGGCGGGGCAGTATGCTGAGGCGATGAATGAGGCGTCAGGCACCGCCACGCCGAAAAGAGCGGAAAAATATCCGACAATTGCTGATTAAATTATTCGGTTATTCGGGACGATAACCGCCAAACAATCTGCTTTTTTCATTCTCCGCCGGGGCCTAGATTCGTCGTTTCGCCACCAACGGCGAAACAAGCGCGAGAGCCCTCCATGAGCATTGAATCCTTCGCCACCGGCCCGATGTGGGTCGGCTTCATTGTCTTCGTGCTGGCAATGCTCGCGCTGGACCTGTTCGTGCTGGGCGGCAACAAGGCGCACCGCGTCTCGGTCAAGGAAGCCGGAAGCTGGGTGACGGCATGGGTGTTGCTGGCCTTCGCCTTCGCCGGGCTGATGTGGTGGTACCTGGACGCCCATGCGGGCCGCGAGATGGCCAATCGCAAGACGCTCGAATTCATCACCGGCTATCTGATCGAACAATCGTTGTCGGTCGACAACATGTTCGTCTTCGTGATGATCTTCACCTACTTCGCCGTACCCCCCGAACTGCAGCGGCGCGTACTGCTCTACGGCGTACTGGGCGCGATCATCATGCGTGCCGGCATGATCCTGGCCGGCGTCTGGCTGGTACGCGAGTTCGCCTGGATCCTCTATGTATTCGGCGCATTCCTGTTGCTGACCGGCATCAAGATGCTGGTCTTCGCCGAGCACAAGCCCGACCTGGAGAAGAACCCGCTGCTGCGCTGGCTGCGCGCTCACATGCGCATTACGCCGGGGTTCCACGGCCAGAATTTCTTCGTGCGCGTCGACGGTCTTCGCTGGGCCACTCCGATGTTCCTGGTGCTCGTCATGATCGAGTTCAGCGACCTGGTGTTCGCCGTCGACAGCATTCCAGCCATCTTCGCCGTGACCACCGACCCGTTCATCGTCTTCACGTCCAACATCTTCGCCATCATGGGGTTGCGGGCGCTTTACTTCCTGCTCGCCGACATGGCCGAGCGATTCCACCTGCTCAAGTACGGCCTGGCGTTGGTCCTCGTCTTCATCGGCGCCAAGATGCTGATCACGCCCTGGTTCCATGTACCGGTGCAGTGGTCGCTGTCCATCGTTGGTTCGGTGATCCTGGTTTCCGTCCTGCTCAGCTTGAAGTTCTCCGCCCGCAAACTCCATCGCTCAGCGACATGACAAGCACAACGCCCACGGCGATTCCCGCCCCTGACCGAACGACCCGTGACGAGTTCGGCCGACTGGTGGCAGCCAGCTGGTGCGAGGCTGCGGACGACCGCGAAGGCGGCCATGCCAGCTGCTGGCTCGTCGCCG
>JBGSTN010000705.1:0-2607 GCA_041736455.1 Burkholderiaceae bacterium
GCGCGCTCGCTGATCGCCGATCGCTGCTGGTGTGCCGGTATCGTGCTGGGCGACCCGGTCACGAGCGGATCGACGCTCGATCTCGCGACCTGTGCAGCGACGCTGATCTGGAACGGCGCCGTGGTCGAGGAGGCCGTCACCGGCGCTTCGATGGGCCATCCGTTCAATGGCCTCGCGTGGGTCGCGAACCACCTGATCGAGCGCGGCCGACACCTGCAGGCGGGTGACGTGGTGATGACCGGAAGTGCGATGAAGACGCGGTTCCCGAACGCCGGCGACACGGTCACCTACCGGATCACGGGTCTTGGTGAAATCAGCGTGAGCATCGCGGACCGATAGAAGCCGAGCGTAGGTCGTTCCGTGTCGAACCGACGGCCGGGACGAGCCGGTGTTGCGTGACTGCAGTCACCAAGCGGAGTGGAACGTCGGATCTATGATCGGCTTGTCGCATCTCCCGACTGCCCGCCAAGGACTGCACGCCCATGAACATCGAAACCGCTCCGATCGCGGCGCAATTGGCATCGCCACAGGCATCGCCACAGGCACCGCCTGGACGGCTCGAACATATGCCGGTATCCATGTTCTCGATCGTGATGGGATTGGCGGGCACGACCCTCGCGCTCGAAAAGGCGGAGCACCTTTGGCATTGGTCGTATTCACCGAGCGCCGCGTTGCTGGTGATCACGGCCGTCGTCTACCTACTGATCGCCGGGTTCTATCTCGCCAAGCTCGTCCTTCATCCTCGTCACGTGCTGGCGGAATTCAATCATCCGATCCGGCTGAGCTTCTTTCCGGCGATGTCGATCGGGCTGCTGCTCCTCGCCACGGCCAGCATCGGCCATGCACCCGGCGTCGCGCTCGTCATGTGGATCGTCGGCGCGGCGGTCCAGTTAGTCTTCACACTGGCCATCCTCTCCAACTGGATCCACCACGACAAGTATCAGGTGACGCACAGCAACCCGGCCTGGTTCATCCCGATCGTGGGCAACATCCTCGTGCCGATCGCCGGCATGCCACTGGGATACGCAGAAGTGTCGTGGTTCTTCTTCAGTGTCGGCCTGATGATGTGGACGCCGTTGCTCGCGGTCCTGCTGAACCGCTTCTTCTTCCATCCGATGATGCCCGCCAAGTTGCTGCCGACGCTGTTCATTCTGATCGCGCCGCCTGCCGTGGGCTTCATTTCGTGGGTCAGGCTGCACGACGGCGTCATCGACGATGCGGCGCGCATCCTGTATTACTTCGCGCTGTTCACCACGATGCTGTTGCTGTCGCAGTTCCGATATTTCTGGAAGCTCTCCTTTGCATTGCCATGGTGGGCGTACTCTTTCCCGATGGCGGCGATCACCATCGCCACCTCGGTGATGCTCGAGAAGGTCGGCGGCAGTTTCTTCGCGGTGCTGTTTCCCGCTCTGCTGACGACGATGCTGTTGCTCGTCTGCCTGATCAGCGTGCGTACGCTGATCGCGATGAAGCGCGGCGAGATCTGCGTGCCCGAGTAGTCGCTGTGCGATGAACGGCGCGCAGCGAATCAATCGCCGGCGCCCGGACCCCAGACGCCGAATTCATTGCCGCTGGGTTCGAGAAACTGGAAGCGCGCACCACCCGGGAACGGGAACACGGGCTTGACGATGATGCAGCCGGCCGCGACGACCTTGGCTTCGGTCGTCGCCAGGTCATCGCTGTAAAGGACGAGCAGCGCGCCACCGGCATCGGCCGATGAAGCGAGATCCGCGCGGTAGAAGCCACCATCGAGACCTTCATCCGAGAAGGCCGTGTATTCGGGGCCGTAGTCGGTGAATTGCCAGCCGAATGCCGCTTCGAAGAAGGCTTTCGTAGCCGGGATATCGCGTGCGGCGAACTCGACGTAATTGATCTTCTCGTGCTGGTTCATCGCCTCTCTCCTTGACCCGCTGTCCGGGTGCGAGTCGAGTATTCAGCGTACGCCGGTACTGCCGAAACCGCCAGCGCCACGATCACTTGCATCGAAGTCGTCCACCAGTCGAAATTGCGCCTGTACGACGGGAACGACGATCAATTGCGCGACGCGTTCGAATGGCTGCAGGGTGAACGACCGGTCGCTGCGATTCCAGCACGAAACATAGATCTGGCCCTGGTAATCGGAGTCGATCAGGCCGACCAGATTGCCGAGCACGATGCCGTGCTTGTGGCCCAGTCCCGACCGCGGCAGGATCAGCGCCGCGAAGCTCGGGTCGGCCACATGGATCGCCAGTCCGGTCGGAATCAATTCGGTCTGGCCCGGCGCAAGCACGAGCTCGTGGTCGATACACGCGCGCAGGTCGATGCCGGCGCTGCCCGGCGTAGCGTGCGCAGGGAGTTGCGAACGAATCCGCTCGTCGAGAATCTTCAGGTCGATCTGCATCGTCACACGCGCCTGCGTTTCGAGTCGGCCATGCTGCCGATCACGATACCGGAGAAGAACAGGGCGATGCCCGGCAAAGGCGAAAGATCGGGGAACTCCCTCGACAGCAGAATGCTCGCGAGAATCCACCCGATTCCGCAGAACACCATCAGCCTCGCTCCGATCCTGATCAGCCCGCGCAACCCTTGGTAGGCCCCGCCGATCGCAGCGCCCGCGTCGGGGTCAGG
>JBGSTN010000711.1:0-2929 GCA_041736455.1 Burkholderiaceae bacterium
GGCGCCAGCAGCGCAGCGATGACCGCGACGGCCAGGGCCCAGCGCAGACGCACGGCGATCGCGGGCAAGGAGGCGGATTTCCAGCGCACTAGCGGACCGACCGCCATCAGGAAGAGGGCCGGTGCCATCAGCGGGTAGAACACGGCGTCGAAGTAGGGGGGACCGACGGAGATCTTGCCCATGCCGAGCACGTCGAGCAGCATCGGGTACAGCGTGCCCAGCATCACCGCTGCCATCGCGACGACGAGCAGGATGTTGTTGGCCAGCAGCATCGATTCGCGCGACACGGCCGAGAACGAATTGCCCAGACCGATCTGACCAGCGCGCGCGGCGAACAGGGTCAGCGAGCCGCCGATCACGATCGCGAGAAAGATCAGGATGTAGACGCCGCGTGTCGGGTCGGTGGCGAAGGCATGGACGGATGTCAGCACGCCGCTGCGCACGAGGAAAGTGCCGAGCAGGCTCAGCGAGAATCCGGTGATGGCGAGCAGAACCGTCCAACTCTTGAAGACGCCGCGCTTCTCGGTAACGGCCAGCGAATGGATCAGAGCGGTCGCCACCAGCCACGGCATGAACGAGGCATTTTCGACCGGATCCCAGAACCACCAGCCGCCCCAGCCCAGTTCGTAGTAGGCCCAGAACGAACCCAGCGCGATGCCGAGCGTGAGGAACGCCCATGCGACGGTGGTCCAGGGCCGCGCCCAGCGCGCCCAGGCCAGATCGAAGTGGCCGCCTATCAGACCTGCGACGGCGAACGCGAACGCGACCGAAAGGCCCACGTAGCCCATGTAGAGCAGCGGCGGATGAAAGATCATGCCCGGGTCTTGCAGCAGCGGGTTCAGGTCGCGCCCTTCGGCCGCGGGTGGCAACAGACGCTCGAACGGATTGCTCGTGAACAGCAGGAAGGCGAGAAAGCCGATCGAGACGAGTCCCATGACCGCCAGGATGCGCGCGCGCAGGACATCGGAGAGGCTGCGCGAGAAGATCGCGACGGCCGCCGTCCAGGCAGAGAGCATGAACGTCCAGAGCAGGATCGAACCCTCGTGCGAACCCCAGGTGGCGGCCACCCTGAGCATCACGGGCAGGTCGCTGTTGGAATGGGTGGCGACCAGCTTCACGGAGAAGTCGTGCACGATGAATGCGTTCATCAGGCACGCGAATGCCAGTGCGTTGAGAATGAACAGCGCGAGCGCCGTGGGTCTCGCAATCGCGATCAGGCGATCATCGTTGCGGGCAGCGCCGATCATGGGCACCACGCCCAGCACGACCGACAGGATCAGGGCCAGGGCGGTGGCGAAATGGCCGAGTTCGATGGTCATGAAGTGACTACTCCGTATTCAACGATTGGCGGGCTGGATCGACGCGTTCGTGCCTTTCAGGAAATCGGCCGGCACCCCCACCGGGTGCCCCGCCTTCTCGAGCGCTTCGGCCGCTTCGGGCGGCATGTAGTTTTCATCGTGCTTGGCGAGCACTTCGGAGGCGACGAATCGTCCGTCGGCTTCGAGCTTGCCCTGCGCGACGATGCCGCGTCCTTCCTTGAACAGATCGGGCAGGATGCCTTCGAAATGAACCGGTACCGTATTGGCCTGATCGGTGATGCGGAAACTGACTTTCGTCCCGTCGCGTTGCAGGCTGTCCTGCATGACGAGACCGCCGATGCGGAAATGTCTGGCGATGGGCGCTTCGCCCGACGCGACCTGCGAGGGGGTGAAGAAGAACACGAGATTGCTTCTGAAGGCATTGAGGACGAGAGTAGCCGCGAGTGCGATGGCGGCAATGCCACCGACGACCCAGAGCGCACGCTTATGCCGGGATTTCATGTTTTCTCCGCGCCTGTGGCGCCATGTTGGATTCGGAATCTGCGGAGTCGCCCTGCGCCGCGACGACCCGCAGGGCCTGCCGACGGCGAACGCGCAAGGCGATGATCTCGATGACCATGGCCAGCGCCAACATGCCGTACGAGCAGACGATGTAGAACGTATGACGATCGAATTCCATGGTCAGGTCGCTCGTGGCAGCGCGTGGGCCCAATCAGTATGGGCTTCGCGTTCGAGAATGATGCTGCGAACCCGATGAAGGGACACGGCAATCGCATAGGCCCAGCTGGCGAAGGCCATGATCAGCATGGCCCACAGCATGGTTTGGGCCATCTTCGGTGAGCTGGCGATCGATACGCTCGCGCCCTGGTGCAGGGTGTTCCACCAGCGGACCGAAAAGTAGATGATCGGGACATTCACCGCACCCACCAGTGCGAGGAGGCTGCTCGCGCGATCGGCGCGACGCGGGTCGCTGATCGCCGAGCGCAGCGCGAGGTAGCCGAGATAGAGGAACAGCAGCACGAGGGTGGACGTGATGCGCGCATCCCATACCCAGTAGGTGCCCCATGTCGGCCTGCCCCAGTAGGCGCCTGTCCACAGGGCGACGAACGTGAACATCGCACCGGTCGGCGCCAGCGCCTGCGCCATCATCGACGACAGCCGCGTGTTCCAGATCAGCGAAACTGCACACCATCCGGCCATGATCAGGTAGATGAACATGCCCATCCATGCCGTAGGCACGTGAATGAAGATGATCCGGTAGGAGTTGCCTTGCTGGTAATCGATGGGCGCGACGATGAAGCCGATGTACAGGCCGATCGCCGCGAGGACGGCGGCGGCGATCGCGAAGAACGGGATCAGCCGGCCGGCAAGAGGATAGAAGTGAGCCGGTGCAGCGTATTTGAAGACAGCCATTGGGCGATTCACAGGTCGATCACGCATGATCGGGGTTACGGCCATTCGGGCCGGGCATCTGCCGGACGCGCGGACCGAGCGCCGAGCGCCGGTCGTCGCCTGGCAAGCGGGGTCAGGTCCGCTGCCTCACTCATGTGCAATTCTAACGGCCAGCGCGGTCGCGAATGGCCCGGCCACGTTGGCGAGGATGAAACCGG
>JBGSTN010000734.1:0-5197 GCA_041736455.1 Burkholderiaceae bacterium
GGCATCGGCCGAGATGGCGATGCGGGCGTGGCCGGCCTCTGGGTGACCCGGGTACCGCTCTCTGGCTCTCGATGAAGGCTGCGGCGAGCAAGGCTGGCGTCGGGGCTGGGCGGAGACAGTACCCTCGTGAAGGACGCGAAAGTCGATTCATGGGCATTGCACTGGAACGCCAAGCCTGATGCCGGACGACAGGCGGCCGGAATCCCGAAGGTCGGCGCGCGCAGCACGCAGGTAAGTACGCCCCGCACAAGCCGTTGCTCATTCTGCTGGCGCTGGCGCGTGTGCAGCGCAACGAATAGAGGCTGATCGCCATCCGGCCCGATCAGGCGGTCGAAGCGAGGAACCGAAGACTGTTGTCCTTGTATTCAATTTTGGTTATATTGAATACAAGCGGATCGTGAAGGAATTGCGCCATGTCCAGGACGACAACCATGACCGTACGCCTGAACGAAACGCTCAGCGATTTCGTGGCTGCCAACGTGGGCGATCGAGGTGCGTACGAAAATGTCAGCGAGTACGTGCGCGCGCTGATCCGCCGCGACATGGAGCGCACGGAACAACAAGCTTTCGACCGGCTGAAGGCCGAATTGGCCCATGCGTTCGCGGCGCCGGATTCCACTTACAGACCGCTGACTGCAGCCGAAGTCATCGCGCGCAACAAAGCTTGACCTCGTGGCTCGAGTTCGGGTCCAGGAGGCAGCTTCCATGCGCCTCGACGAAATCTACCGCCACACGAAAGATCGCTGGGGTACGCGGAAGGCGAATCGCCATATCACCGGGCTGTCCGCCGCGTTCGACCGCATCGAGAGCCATGGCGTGGCATCGAAACCAGCTCCCGCCGAGTTCGGTGTCGAGGGCTACTTCTTCCGCTATGAGAGGCATTTCGTTTACTGGCGACGGCTGTCGAATGGCAACGTCGGTATCGTGACGGTCTTGCACGAACGGATGCACCAGATCGACCGCTTCCGCGACGACTTCGGCCTGAATGGGCCCGACGAGATCTCTCCGCTTTCGTAGTCCATGCGCATGGCCTTGACGGGCACGTCGATCGCCTTGGCCGTCCTCACGAACTCCGACACGCGCTACGCGTCGAGGGAGTCGGCCGTTCAACATCTCCAGCAGCGATTGCGCGGCCTTGGCAGCCGCAACGGGTGACGATGCAGGCGTGCTTCGAGCCTTCTCGCGGGTGTCGAGCATCCCACTCACGACCCTCACTCGCGAATCTTCCAGGCCTCGCGGTCGATGTTCAGGTCCGCGAATTTCGCGGCGTCGAACACCGGGACCTCGCGCCCTTCCTTCAACTGGTCGCGGTAGTCGTTCAGCACGCGCAGCGCCACCGGGAACAGCATCAGCACCGCCATCAGGTTGACCAGTGCCAGCAGCCCCATCAGCGGATCGGAGAAGAAGAACACCGAGGTCGCGCCGGGCGCGCTGGCGCCCAGCAGAACGATGACGACAACAGCCAGTCGCAGCGCATGCACGGAAAACGCGTTATTCGTCAGCTCGGCGAGTGCCGTCTCGCCGAGGTAATAGTTGTAGATGATCGAACTGAAGGCGAACAGGAACACCGCGAAAGTCAGGTAGTACTGGGCCCAGCTGCCCAGGTGCCATACCAGCGACTGCTGGGTCAGCGCGATGCCGCTGACCCCCTCGGCACCCGGCACGTAGACGCTGCCCAGCAGGATCACGAAGGCGGTGGCCGAGCAGATCAGGATCGTGTCGATGAACACCGACAGCGACTGCGTGATGCCCTGGCTGATGGGGTGATGCACGTAGGCCGTGGCGGCGACGTTCGGTGCCGAGCCCAGCCCGGCCTCGTTCGAGAACAGGCCGCGGCGCAGCCCCTGCGCGATCGCGGCGCCCATACCGCCACCCACCGCCTCCTCGATCCCGAAGGCATTGGCGAAGATCGTCGCCAGGACCCGCGGCAAATCGCCGATGTTCAATACGATGATCAGCAGCGCGACGGCGATGTAGCTCAGCGCCATCACCGGCACCACCACGTCCGCCACCTTGGCGATTCGCCGGATCCCGCCGTAGACGATGAAGCCGGTGACTACGGCGAGGAAGAGGCCTGTCCATAGTCGCTCGATGCCCAGGCTGTCATTGACCGCGCTGGCGATCGTGTTGCCCTGAAATGCGTTGAAGCCGAACGCGAAGGAACCGATCAGGCACACGGCGTAGAGCACGGCCAGCCAGCCGAACTGGGCACCCAGGCCGCGCCGGATATACGCCGCCGGTCCGCCGCGGAAGGTGCCGTCGGCGGAGGTGGTCTTGTACACCTGGGCCAGCGTGCACTCGACCAGGCTGGTGCACATGCCGACCAGCGCAATCGCCAACATCCAGAACACCGCACCGGGCCCGCCGAGCGTGATCGCCACCGCCACGCCGGCGATGTTGCCGCCGCCTACGCGACCGCCGACCGAGACGAGAAGCGCTTCGCGCGCACTGATCTGGTTCGGATCTGCGTTGGGGTCGGTCCCCACCAGCACACGGAACATCCTGCCGAAGTAGCGGACCTGGACGAAGCCGGTGACGATGGTCATGAAGACGCCGAAGATGACCAGAAGCGGGATCAACGACCAGCCCCACGTCAAGTCTTCCATGACCGTGAAAATCTTCGTGAGCAGTTCCATGGTTGACTCCATCATTGGTCATTGTTGGTTTTTTGGAAAGGGGGTCAGCCTTCTCGGTAGTGGCCCGCCACGTTCATCCTGCCTCTCTCACAGCCGACGTCGCCGACGGCAGCGGGTATCAACGCGCCATCGCCAGCAGATCGACGTCGTCAACAGTGCCCAATCGCGCCCGGCCCCAGGATCGGGCGCGCACTGAACGCCTCACGCTTCCATGCATCGGATACTACTTTCAAACGCCGAGTTCCCAATGGGCGGGCACGGCATCGCCCCTCCGCCGTGCTGGATATTCTTGCGGCCGAGTCGATGATGATCGTCCGGCGTACGTTGCGATTCACCGCGCATCACGTTGCTGTCAGTCGTTCAAGCCGTCGTCCTTCTCGATGGCAGTGGTGCTCGACGCCGCAAACCGGCCTTTTCATCAATCGAGCGCAAAGACGCCTCGTGCTTCGGACAGCTTCTCGCCATCGCATCAGGTCGGTCGAGCCGCTGCGGATGACCACGTTCGACGAGCGTGGAGGTCGGATCGGTGATATTCGGCAAACAGCACGATGACGGTCGCGAGACCTTTCATGCGATGGCGTTGGTGCGGCTGGCGTTTCCGCGGCGCATGTATACGCAATCGCATTTTGATCCCCTCGCAATACATCTCGCTTCATCGAACAGCCTCCCCGCTCAAGCCAGTTGAGCACGCAGGCGAAATCCCAGCGCACGTGCGACTTTGAGAACAGTGGCGAAGCTGGGATTGCCTCCCTCGCTCAACGCTCTCTAGAGGCTTTCGCGGCTCAATCCAGACGGATGTCGAGCCCAACGGGCTGGCCTTGTGCGTGCTGCTTCACAAACTGTTCGGCCTGGGCGCCTTTAACGTGGAGCCGGCCAAGCACCGCGTGGTATTCAGCCAGCACGCCATTGCGCGCGACCGCAGACGTCCGCACGACTTTGCGTGCATCGATTCGACGCTCGACCCCGCGGTTGACCCGATCGGCGGCAGTTCCTTGCAAGTCACAGATCAGGCCCGTTTCGTGTAGGATTAAATCCTATTCGATCCGGCTCTGCGAGGAACATCATGCGTACGACCCAGCAGTTCAGCATCACGCTCCCGATTGAAATGGCCGACGCAGTGCGGGCAAAAGTTGCGGCCGGTGAGTACGCTACGGAAAGCGAAGTGATCCGCGACGGACTGCGCGTCTTGCTGGCGCGCGACCGCGCCGTCGAGGCCTGGTTGCTCAAGGACGTGACCTCGGCGTACGACGCCCTCAAGAAAGACCCATTGCGCGCTGTCGATGCGAGCACCGTCAAGACCCGGTTGGCAGCCGCACACAAGAAGGCATCGGCCAAAGCCCGATGATATTCAGCGTTATCTTCTCCCCGAGGCCAGCAACCATCTCGAGGCATTGTTCCTGTACATCGCCGAGCAGTCTTCACCGGCAATCGCGAAGCGCTACACGGACGCGGTGATTGCAACGTGTGAAGGATTGGCGGTGTTCCCGCTCCGTGGTGTGGCGCGTGGAGACGTCCGCCCCGGCCTTCGACTGACCCACCATAAAGGTCGCACCGCGATCGCCTATGCCGTGGACGAAGCGGCGCAGATGGTCTCGATCATTGGTGTGTTCTACGGCGGTCAGGACTACGAGGCGGCACTGTCGCCAGACCGGGACGACTGACGACGAGTTGCGTTGTCGCGACCGGCGCGATAGCGCCTTGACTTTGCTGCCCACCCGTCAAGGTGGCCGCTTGAATTCGTTTCGTTGGACTGGCAGGGATTCTGCGGCGCCCTGTGTCGCCACGGTGAGCACGATCCAGTAGCGCCCGATCACCGAACCTACAAAGAGGCGAGGCAGCACATTCGTTCGCACGACGAATGGCCCTTGCAGCCGCTGCTTCGCTGCAATAGGGTCGAGCAATACCGCAGTATCGAAGTTCACTTTCCCACGCTCATGATCACGAATGCCCTCATCCTGCGTCAGAAATCCGCGTTGAGCGGTTTCGCCTACCAGTTCTTCAACCGCAGCGGTGATGCCATCGGGGGGTTCGAGTTCGCGACCGTTGCCCAAGGCAAGCGACTGCCGCGTATCCTGCTGCGCAGTCCGTTGGCCGCCGAGGTTCTGGGTGCGGAGTCGATGTTCAAGAAACGCTTCCGCATCGTCGATGCGACCGGTACGGACCTGGGCTTCATTCGCGAGCCGAAGGCGTTTTCAATGAAACGTGAACTCTCGGTCAGCCTGCCGGATGCCGACCCTTTGTTGCTGGCATTCCTGTCCGTGGTCGTGCTCTTCGCTCTTTCTCCTGGGCGCGGTGTTCGGCAAGCTCATGGAGGCCAGCGGAGCGGCGCTGGCGATTGCCAACGCCATCGTGCGCTGGCTTGGCGGACAACAGGCTGTGCTGGCGATCGTCATTGCCTGCGCCGTGCTCACCTACGGCGGGGTGTCGCTGTTCGTGGTGGCCTTCGCCGTGTTTCCGATTGCTGCGGCGATGTTTCGCGAAGCACGGATTCCGAAGCGCCTGATCCCTGCCACCATCGCGCTCGGCGCGTTCACGTTCACGATGACGGCGCTGCCGGGCAC
>JBGSTN010000764.1:0-1828 GCA_041736455.1 Burkholderiaceae bacterium
GCGCGCGGCCCCGGAGGCCGACGATCAGTCGGCGACGGCCTGGAAACTGGCCTGCGCTGCAGCGATGGTGGCTTCGATATCGGCATCGGAATGCGCCGACGAGAAGAAGAACGCCTCGACGGGAGACGGCGGCAGATAGACGCCGTGGTCGAGCATCTGATGGTAGAAGCGCTTGAAACGTTCGACGTCGGTACCCATCGCCTCGCCGAAATTCCCGGGCACCTGCTCGCGCATGTACATGCCGGCCATGCCACCGAGGTGCTGGACCGAGAACGGCACGCCTGCCGACCGCGCAGCCTGGGCCAGACCGTCGCACAGTTTGCCGAGCATGCGACCGAGGGTCTCGTGGAAGCCCGGCGCGGAGATCAGTTCGAGCGAGGCGAGACCGGCAGCCATCGCGATCGGGTTGCCCGACAGCGTGCCGGCCTGATAGACGTCGCCCAGCGGAGCGAAACGTTCCATGATGCGCGCCGGGCCGCCGATCGCTCCCACCGGCATGCCGCCACCGATCACCTTGCCGAATGCGCTGAGATCGGGCGTCACGCCGAAGACCTGCTGGGCGCCACCCAAAGCAACGCGAAAGCCGGACATCACTTCATCGAAGATCAAGAGTGCGCCATGCTCGGTGCAGAGCGCCCGCAACCCCTCGAGGAAGCCCTTGGCCGGCATGATCAGGTTCATGTTGCCAGGCACCGGTTCGACCATCACGCAGGCCACTTCACCGCGGTTGGCTTCGAGCAGCGTGCGCACGCTGTCGAGGTCGTTGAACTGCGCCACCAGCGTATGCTTGACCAGATCGGCTGGCACGCCGGCCGAACTCGGCGTTCCGAACGCCAGCGCGCCGGAACCGGCCTTCACGAGCAGGCTGTCGGCGGTCCCGTGATATCAGCCTTCGAACTTCAGGATCTTGGTGCGACCGGAGTAGCCGCGCGCCAGGCGCAATGCGCTCATGGTCGCCTCGGTGCCCGAACTCGTGAAGCGAACCTGTTCGACGTGCGGAAAGATCGCGACGATGCGTTCGGCGAGTTCGGTTTCCAGCAGATTCGGCGCGCCGAACGAGAGACCGCGGGCGACCGCCTCGTTGACGCGCTCGTTGATCATCGGATGGGCATGGCCGACGATGGCCGGACCCCACGAGCCGACATAGTCGATGTAGCGCTTGCCCTCGACATCCCACATGCAGGCGCCCTGCGCTCTTGCGATGAAACGCGGTGTTCCGCCGACCGCCCGAAACGCGCGCACCGCCGAGTTCACGCCACCGACCAGGACCTTCTGCGCGCGCTCGAATTCTGCCTTGTTGCTTGTCATCACTTTCTGCCTTGCCGATTGATCATGGCAATGATGTTAGCAGGCAAAAAATTGCCCGGCCGTGCCGGGCAAAGAGGAGGAGACACTCGGAGAAGCAGGCCCTGCAATCGTTGCTGCGGCACGCCGAAGGCAAAGGCGTGTCGCAGGCATCGGAAACGGCCGGTGACGACCTGAGAAAAGCCACGCGGGGTCACGGCCTGCACTGATGAGTCGCACCGTCAGTGCCGCCGGTTCAAAGTTCGATCGAGAGAGCATCATTGCCGGGTCGACCTGCCGGTCCGGAATTCACGACGACGACACAATCACTGTTGTCGAGCCCGTTTATTTCGGGGGGTTGACCCACGATACGGCATGGATCGATAGAATCTGTCCGACGATGCGTATTTTCCCCAACTCCACGAATGCTGCGACCCCAGTCCGGGTGACGAATCCCGCGCCGGTCGATTCCGCTGTGCGCGGCGTGCCTGTGCAAGCACGCGGCGGTCGTCGTGCGGGTATCGCGATCGGGATCGCCGTCAGC
>JBGSTN010000768.1:0-10792 GCA_041736455.1 Burkholderiaceae bacterium
GGCTTCGCCGGCATGCTCGCCTCGCCGAACCTGCCGAAGAAGAACGAGGTCGCGATGCGCCTCGTGTCCTCCGCCGGCGAGGCGCTGCCGGCCGAACTCGGCGAGCGCTTCAAGGCACATTTCGGCACCGACATCGTCGACGGCATCGGCTCCACCGAAATGCTGCACATCTTTCTGTCCAATCGCCCGGATCAGGTCTGCTATGGCACAACGGGGTGGCCCGTGCCCGGCTACGACATCGAATTGCGTGGCGAGACGGGCGAAGCCGTACCTGATGGCGAGCCCGGTGACCTCTATATCCGCGGTCCATCCAGCGCCCTCATGTACTGGGGCAATCGCGAGAAATCTCGCGAGACATTCCAGGGGGGCTGGACCAAGAGCGGTGACAAGTACGTGCGCAATGCGAATGGCACCTACACGTACTCGGGCCGCACGGACGATATGCTCAAGGTCAGTGGCATCTACGTATCGCCGTTCGAAGTCGAAGCGACCCTGGTGCAGCATCCATCCGTGCTGGAGGCGGCGGTGATCGGCAAGGAAGATGCCGATGGACTGACCCGTACCAAGGCCTATGTCGTCCTCAAGACCGGTGAACAGGTCTCCGAAGACGAACTGAAGACGTTCGTGAAGGAGCGGCTCGCACCTTACAAGTATCCGCGCTTCATCGAGTTCGTCGACGATCTGCCCAAGACGGCGACCGGGAAGATCCAGCGCTTCAAGTTGCGCGAGCGAGAACGCTCGGCGTAGTTCACAGGATGCCGTATCGCTTGAAGACATCCGCGAGCTTGTGTCCGGCCTGCAGATCTCGCAGCGTGTTGCGCTCGCCGCTCACCTTTTCGAAGGCGAGCGCCAGCACCTGATCCTCGATCGCGCGCGGCACAACGACCACGCCATCGGCATCACCGAACACCAGATCGCCCGGCGTGACGGCGACGCCGCCGCATTCGATCGGTACGTCGAGCGCCATGATCCTGCCGCGACCCTTCGAGTCGAGCGGGGCGATGCCGCCATGAAACACCGGATAGTTCATCGCCCGGATCGCCTTCACGTCGCGCACACATCCGTCCATCAGCGCGCCGGTGGAGCCACGGACCTTCGCTGCCGTCGTGAGCAGTTCACCCCAGGGAGCGACACGGCCCGGATTGGAGCACGCAAAGACCGGGATCTCGCCGACGGCAAGACTGTCGATGAGCGCGATCTCGAGAGCGTACGGATTCTCTCCGGGCTCGACGTGATAGACCTCCATGAAAGCAGCGGTGCGCGCCCGGCCGACCATCACTAGCGATTCGTCGAGCGGCCGGATGCGTGACGGCAAGGCCTGGTTGCGGCAGCCGGCCTGGTCGAGGCAGTCGGACAGGACCGACGTGAACAACGTGCTGCGAATGTCTTCGATGGAAGTGTCGGTCATGTGCAGCTCCGCGAAAATAGTGGGCCGCGCGGCAGGAAGCGAACGAACCGACGCGCGGCTGCCGGGCCGGTCAGCGAGCATAGCTCGTCGCAGGCTCGATCGCGCGATCGGGCCATGGTTTCCCACGAACATGGCCCGTCTTCGCGTGCATTCGGACAGGCATTCCCTGGCCTTTTCATGGCTATTCCGTCGAGTCGTCGGCGGTCCTGGTCGAAGGGTATCGAAGCGGACCACCCGTTCGTGTTCCCTGTTGACTTTGGCAGCGGATGAACGTACGTTGGCGTGCTCGCACTCGCGAACTCATTGCCGGGACGACCGGCGCGTTCTTGGCTGCACTGCAATATCAGGTCAAGCGACACGCCATCGTTGCTGGTTCGCGTCACTACAAATGGAGGGGACACATGGGTCAGACTGCTCAAGGTCGTCGCAAATTCATTCGGCACTCCGCAAAAGTGTCGGCGGCCGCGATCGCCGCACCGTATGTGCGTACGTCTCACGCTGCCGGCAGCTTGTCCATCGGCTTCTGGGATCATTGGGTACCGGGTGCCAATCAGGCCCTCACGGACCTGTGCAACGAGTGGGGAGCCCGCGAGAAGGTCGAGATGAAGATCGACTTCATCACGTCGCAAGGCAACAAGAATCTCCTCACGATCGCTGCCGAAGGTCAGGCACGATCCGGCCATGACATCCTCGCTTTTCCGACCTGGCAGCCGGCCGACCAGGCCAAGCAGCTGGAACCGGTCGACGACATCATGAGCGACCTGATCAAGGAGCACGGTGCCGTCAACGGGACAGTCGAGTATCTGGGCAAGTCGAATGGACATTGGCTTGCAGTGCCGGCCACGTCGGGTAGCCAGATCAAGGGACCATGCTCGCGTATCGATCTGCTCAAGCAACATGCCGGCATAGACGTTCAGGCAATGTACCCGGCGGGTTCGGCGCCCAAGGCCGACGCGTGGAATATGGACAATTTCCTCAAGGCCGCGGAAGCCTGCCACAAGGCCGGCGTGCCTTTCGGCATCGGTTTCGGATCGACGTCGGACAGCGTCGACTCGAGTGGCGCCTTCTTTCAGGCCTTCGGCTCGACGCTGGTCGATTCGAAGGGCAACATCACGGTCAAGTCCGACGAGACCCGCCAGGCGCTCGCTTATCTCAAGAAGCTGATGGCGTTCCTGCCGCCCGATGTCCCGGCCTGGGACGACGCATCGAACAACAAGTGGCTGTTGTCGGGGCGTGGTTCGTTGATCATGAACCCACCCAGCACATGGGCGGTGGCTAAGCGCGACGCGCCGCAGATCGCCGAGCAATTGTGGACGCACGGTTTTCCGGTCGGGCCGAAGGGCAGGTTCTCGCCGTTCCTGCCGTATTTCTGGGGCATCTGGAACTTCGGCAAGAACAAGACTGCCGCCAAGAGCCTGTTGCGTCACATCTCCACGCGTGAAGCGGTCGCGAAGATGGTGGCGGTCAGTGGTGGGTACGACTTACCCGCATTTTCCGGCCTCACGACCTTGTCGACGTGGGCCGAAGCGGCGCCTCCGAAAGGCACGCTCTATCACTATCCGAATCCGCACGACCACCAGAAACTGTCCATCGCTGCTGCACCGGCACCGCCGAAGATCGCAGCCCAGATCTACACGCAGGGTGTGATGACGAAGATGGCCGTTCGTCACGCACAGGGCGAAGACATGGAGAAGACTATCGGGTGGGCCGCCAGGGAACTGGAAGGGTTCATGCGCGTCTGACGGTCGACGGAACGACGTTGTGGTCCCCGCATCAGCCGTCCGGGTGCGCTCGAGATGATGTTCGAGCGAGCGACCCGACCGGCTGTCTTACACAAGCCGTCGCTGCTGGCACGAAACGCTGTGCTTGCCGATCTCTGCACGCTCGTCCAACTCGATGAGCGCTCCGGCGCTCGTCCCTTGCGGCGTCTTGCCGGACCAGGAAAGATCAGGAGACAGTCGTGACTGAAACTGCCGCAGCTGCTCGGCCAGCGCCAGCCCGCCACCTGCCGCGGAGGAGACGGCAGATGACGATGGAGCGTTTCTTCAGGCGCAAGTCGACCGTGGCATTCCTGATGTCGTTGCCGCTGCTCGTCATCATCTTCGGGCTCGTCGCCTACCCGGCCGGCTACGCGATCTACCTGTCGACGTTGAACAAGGGCATGGACCATTTCGTCGGCTTCGGGAACTTCGAGTTTCTCTTCGGTCGCGACACGTTCTGGATGGTCGTCAAACAGTCGGTGATCTTCGCGGTGACGGCGGTGATCTTCAAGGCCTTGATCGGTTTCGTCGTCGCCCATTTCGTGCACAACATCCCGACGAAGGGGCAGCGCAAGTGGCGCGGCATGCTTCTCGTGCCCTGGGTGATTCCGCCGGCCATGAGCACGCTCGCCTGGCTCTGGTTGTTCGATCCTTCGTACAGCGCGTTCAACTGGATTCTCGCCCAGTTCGGTATCGCCGGGATTCCGTGGACGGGCGACGCCAACTGGGCCCGTTTCTCGGTCATCCTGGTCAATATCTGGATCGGTGCGCCATTCTTCATGATCATGTACCTTGCTGCGCTCAAGTCGGTACCCGAGCAGTTGTTCGAGGCCGCTTCGATCGATGGCGCGAACTGGTGGCAGCGCATCTGGTACATCACGCTGCCGATGATGCGCAACATCATCGCGATCACGGTGCTGTTCTCGCTGATCGTCACGTTCGCGAACTTCGACATCGTTCGCGTGCTCACCGCGGGCGGCCCGCTGGATTCGACGCACGTGTTCGCGACCTGGGCTTTCAAGCTGGGCATCGAGGGCGGCGACATCCCGCTGGGTGCGACGATCTCACTTTTCATGGTGCCGATACTCGGGATCGCCGCGATCTTCATCCTGAGAGACATCAACAAACGTGGCAACGAGGCATGAGATGACTACCAATGCAACGACTGCCATGCGCCTTCCGCCGCCCTCGACGCAGTACGGCAGTGTCAGCAGAGATCGACGCCGTGCACTGATCTGGTCGTACTTCTTTCTCGTCGTCTTCGCGATTTTCTTCCTGACGCCTCCGCTCTACATGTTGATCACGTCGTTGAAGTCCAGCGCCGAGATCTCGGCCGGCGCCAGCCCGTGGATCGTTTCGTCGCCGACGTTGAGCAACTTCACCGAACTGCTGACGGATTCTCAATTCATCCGCTTCTTCTGGAATTCGGCGATCGTATCGATCTGCGTCGTCACGATCACCATGGTAGTCAGTGTGTTCGCCGCGTTTTCGCTCACGCGCATGAAGTTCTGGGGATCGACGACCCTCGCTACCGGCGTCTTTCTCACCTATCTGATTCCGGAAACGCTGCTGTTCATTCCATTGTTCAAGATGTTCGCGTGGGTGAACGAAACCACGGGCATCGAATTGATCAATCAGTGGTGGGTGCTCATCGTGCTGTACCCGACGCTGACCGTCCCCTTCTGCACCTGGATCATGATCGGTTATTTCTCCAGCATTCCGAAGGAGCTCGACGAAGCCGCGATCATCGACGGCGCTAGCTGGATGCAGACCTTGTTCCAGATCTTCATCCCGGTAGCCATCCCGGGCATCATCGCGGCGACGATTTTCGCGTTCACGGTTTCATGGGCGCAGTTCCTTTATCCACTTGCTTTCACGACGTCTGCCGATCAACTGGTGCTGCCCGTCGGCATCATCACGACGCTGATCAAGGGCGACGTATTCAACTGGGGCCAGATCATGGCGGGTGCACTGATCGGCGCGGCACCGCCACTGGTCCTGTACGCATTCCTGATGGATTACTACATCGCCGGCCTCACTGCCGGTGCGACCAAGGGCTAGGAGAACGATGCAATGGCCGTCGTAACGCTGAACAAGGTCGTCAAGTATTACGACGAAACGCTGGCCGTTCGCGGCATCGACCTCAGGATCGCCGATGAGGAATTTCTTGTTCTCGTCGGGCCTTCCGGTTGCGGCAAGACCACCACGCTGCGCATGATCGCGGGTCTCGAAGATATTTCCGACGGCGAGATCCTGATTGGCGACGAGGTGGTCAACGACGTGCCGCCCAAGGACCGCAACATCGCGATGGTGTTCCAGAACTACGCACTCTATCCGCACATGTCGGTGCATCAGAACATGTCTTTCGGACTCAAGCTCAAGCGCGTGCCGCGCGTCGAGATCGACCGACGTGTCCAGGAAGCCGCGCGCATCCTCGATATCGTGCCGCTGCTCGAGCGCAAGCCCAAGCAACTGTCAGGCGGACAGCGCCAGCGGGTCGCGATGGGCCGCGCGATAGTCCGCGATCCGGCGGTGTTCCTGTTCGATGAGCCGTTGTCGAATCTCGACGCGCAGCTGCGTGTTCAGATGCGCACGGAAATCAAGAAGGTGCATCAGAAAGTCCGGACGACGACCGTCTATGTCACCCATGACCAGGTCGAAGCGATGACCCTTGCCGATCGGGTGGTCGTGATGAACCATGGTGTGATCGAGCAGGTCGGTACGCCGCAAGAGCTGTATCACGATCCGCGCACCAAGTTCGTTGCCGGCTTCATCGGATCACCGGCAATGAACATGATTCCCGTCGGGCTGCAGGATTCCTCCGATGGACTGCAACTCCAACTGGGCGCCGGCATCCGCCTGCAGATTCCGCCCGAGCGCGCCGGGCACTACCGACAGTTCGCGGGCCGGCCGAAGCTTCTGCTCGGTCTGCGCCCGGAACATCTGACCGATGCGGCGACCAGTGGTGCAGGCGAGGGATTGACGTTTTCGGTACCGATCGAGGTCAGCGAACCGATGGGCATGGAGACCCTCGTCTACTTCCCGCTGCAAGGCACGACGGTCTGCGGCAAGGCGAGTCCGGATATCACCATTGCGCCGGGTGCGCCCTTGACGTTGACGGCCAAGCTTCAGAACATGCACCTCATCGACGATGCGACCGGGCTGGTCCTGTAGATCTGCCCGCGGATCTGTTCCCGCCGACTGGCTGATCGCTCCGCGCCCGGTCAGACTCCCGCCGCTGGACGACAAGGTCCGCGGCGGGGCATGACGGGCCTCATGACTTGCCGACGCGCAATGCCATCCAGTCCAGTGCCAGCAGATAGCCGTCCGTACCCATGCCCGCGACCACAGCGGTGACCACTTTGCTCATCAACGAACCGTGGTAGACGGATTCGCGTGCATGCACGTTGGTAATGTGCAGTTCGATGCGTGGGCCGTCGAACATCTTGAGCGCGTCCATCAGGGGCACCGACGTGAAGGTGAGCCCGGCCGGATTGACGATGAGGCCTGCAGCGCGATTGTCGATCGCTTCGTGAACGCTTTCGACGATCACGCCTTCGAAGTTCGTCTGGCGGAAGTCGACGCGCAGTCCGCGCTCGGTCGCTCGTTCCTGGCACCGTCGTTCGAGAGCGCTCAGCGTTTCCGTGCCGTACAGATGTGGCTCGCGGGTTCCGAGACGATTGAGATTCGGACCGTTCAGGATGTAGATGATCGGTGACACGAGAGCTCCAGAAGAAGATTCGCCGGCGCGAAGCCGGCCGATACGGCGAGATGCGGCCGGCAGTGTCTGCTCGCCGGGTTCACTGAACGGTTCGTCGCCAATGCGCGGCGGCCTGTTCGCGAAGCATCGGCACATCGTCCGGCATGACGAGCCCGTCGCCGACCAGGTCGGCGATCGACGCCTCGATCGCTGCCAGGTAGTTGGCTTCACTCTTGTACAGTTGGTCGATGGCGGGTCGTGCATCTGCGCGATCCTTCTCCGCGGCCCTGCGTGCGAAGGGCAGATAGCTCCCCGATAGACTGCACAGTTCGCCGGTGGCGAAGCCCTCCTTGCGCAGATTCCAGCCGGCGTGTGTGCCCAACGGTGCGCTGATCATCGGGATCCTGATCCCGTCGATCACATTGCCGCCCATGTCGGTTGCCGGTACATACACCGGATATTCGGCGCCAGTCGCCGGCGGCATGACATCGTGGTTCATCACGTTGAGTCGATTGACGTTTCCGCGATAGTCCATGCCAGGCATCGCGACCAGGGCCATCTCTTCCGGCTTGACGAGGGTCGTGCCGATGCGGTTGGGGAAACGGTTTTCAGGCGGCCTCGTGCCATCGCGCGACCAGGCGTGCAGACCTGACACGAGCGCGCGCATCACCGGGCCGACATGGAAGAAGTTGTTGTCATACACGCATTGCTTGTCGGCGACCGTTTTCGCGCCGGCTATCGTGAAATGCTGGGTGCCCGACAGATAGTAGACCCGTACGTTGTCCGGAATGGTCGCGGGTCGACCGGCCGGGTCGGTGACGACCAGCGAGGCGCGACCTTGCCAGAATTCGGTGTCGGTGTCCGTGTGCATGATCTTCGGGCATGTCTTGCTCACGTTGCACGACTTCAGGATGCCGTCCGATCGACCCGTCAGCGGGTCTTGCGTCTCGGCATACGTGAATGGAAACTGGTCGCCCGGATAGGCATGGTCTTCATGCTGGCGCGAATAGCGACCCGGCTGCGCGAACCGGTAGTTCGTGAAGGTCTTGCGCGAGCCCGCGATGTGAGCCATCAGGCCGTCGAAGACCTGCCTGCCTCCTTCGTCGGCATTGAACCCCTGATACACCAGGTCGCGGGCGAACCGGCCCGATTGCGATATGCCGATGCCCAGCACCAGACCGATCCCGGTCAGAGGCGACGCGACGTCGTGGCCGGGCGAGCCGCGCAGGAACGACAGCAGATCGCGCGTCGCTGCGAAGCCCAGGCCGGTGACCTTGGATTCCTTCGCCGGATAGATCAGTTCGTAGATGGCGCCGGCCTGGAATCCGTCCGGCCGCGTGATCTCGATCTGTTGCGCGTCGAGATAGCGAAACGCCATGCCCGGCACAACCTTGCGTTCGTCGCGCTCTGCCTCGCGGACGGTCAGTGTCGCTTTCGCAGGATCGAGATCGGCCGCAGGATAGGTGAGGGCTGCCTTGACCACTTTCTGGTTCGAATCGAAGATGAATTCCTCACGTGACAAGCCGGCGGTGCCGACCGCGACCGGCACGGAGATGTCGAGCAAGGAGTTGCCGAGGTCGGGTTGCCAGCCGCTCATCACGACCGTATAGCCCTGGGCAAGCAGATAGCCGTTGCCGGCATCATCGGCCTTGATCGGATCCGGGGCGAGGGGGCTGTCATTGATCAGCGCGAAGCTGAGATTGCGGCCGCGGTTCGGCACCTCGTAGAAGATCGTGCCATTGCGTTTCGTCGCATCGGCCGGCTGCAGGATCACGACTTCGGTCGTGAACACCACTTCGCCACGTTCGTTCAACGGCGCCTTGTCGATGTCGACGATTGCCGCGTTCGCGCGATCGCCGGGCTTGACCGCAAAGCGCGCAGTCGCCGCGAGTCGCTGGTATTGACCGACGGCGCCGAAACTGCGGCCGTCGAATACCGGATCAAGCGTCTGCTGGACGTCGAAGCCGGTCACGCGCGCATGCGCCCCAGCGCTCGAGAGCAGCACGCATGCCACGGCAAAGGCAGCGCTCGTATCGATTGACCTCATTCGCTTGATCATCGGATCTGTCTCCTCGTTGGCATGTCAGCGTGATGGTGGGCACTGCACCGGTTTGTACCGGCGTTCCGCCGGACGAGACGAGCGGCCCGTCGTTCGCGCACTTTAACAATGTTGCCAGGAAAATCGATGCTCCGGATGCAGGGCGGCAACGATCTCCTGCGGTTCGATGCGCTCAAGTCGCTGCCGCCGATGCCGATAACCAGTTCACCATGTCCATAGCCAGGCTCAGGCAAGAGTTCGCCAGCTTGAAGCGCCACGGGTTCAACCTGCTGGCGGCGATGATCCTTTGCCTCGGCGCAGCATCGGTCCTGGCCGAACCGCCGAGTATCGGCGATCAACCGTCCGTCGACCTGTGGCCGGTGGTCACGGTCCTGCACGATGCCGAGCAGGCCTTTGATGTGATGCAACTCGTCGACCAGCCCCAGCGCTTTTCGCGGCCCGGCGGCACCGCCGGCAACCTGGGTCGGCAGGCCGAAACGGTCTGGTTGCGAATTCCCTTGCATGTCGACGGTTCGACGGAACTGCAGCGTGTGCTCGAGATCGACTACCCGCCGTTGAACCTGGTCGACCTCTATCTGCTGCGGGACGGCCGGGTGCAGTTGCACCGGCGGATGGGCAACCAGCTGCTGCACGACGAGCGCGCGATGCCGACCCGAACCCATTCCGCCATGTTGCCCCTGTTGCCCGGCGCGCAGGAACTGCTGTTGCGCGTGCACACACACAGCTCGATGGTGCTGCCGATCACGCTGCGCTCACCCGAGGCGTTCGTCCTGGCCGAGTCGCGTGTCCAGTTGGTGCAGGGACTGATCGTCGGCCTGGCCCTCTGCATGCTGCTCTACAGCCTGTCGCACTGGTTCAGCCTGCGTGACGTGGTCTTCCTGGACTACTCGGTGCTGTTGCTCGGCAATATTTCGTTCACCCTGTCGTACTTCGGCATCGGCTCGCAGTATTTCTGGTTCGACTCGCCGACGTTGGCCACCAACATCGCGCCGATCAGCATCATGGTTGCCGTTGCCGCGGGCACGCGGTTCGTTCGCTCGATTCTGCAGGTCCGGGAGGTCAGTCGGATCATCGACCTGACGTTGCGCGCGACCGGTGCGTTGGCGCTGATCGGCCTGGTCGGCATGGTTTCGGGCGTGATCGACTATCGGGCGGGCCAGGCGCTGGTCACGGTCCTGGGACTGGTGGTCACCTGCGTAATCCTGCCGGTCGGTGCGATTCGGGTACGGCGCGGCGAGCGCTCGGCTGTCTACATGTTGCTTGGTTGGGCCTTCTATACGGCCGGGGCGCTGACGATGGCCGGCCTGCTCCGTGGGCTGATCGTGCCGACCTTCTGGTCCCAGCACGTCTACCCGTTCGCCACCATGATCGAGATGGCGGCCTGGATGACGGTGCTCAGCCTGCGCGTGCAGCTCATCCGCTCCAATGCGGATCGTACGCGTGTGGAAAGTGAAACCCTGCGCAAGCTGGCCAATGCCGACGCCCTGACCGGATTGCCCAATCGACGTGGCTTGCAGGAACAGATGGTCGCCGCGTTGCGCACCAGCGCGCCGGACCGGATGCTGGCGGTCTACCTGATCGATCTGGACGGTTTCAAGCCGATCAACGATCGCTATGGTCACGACGTGGGCGATGCGGTGCTGATCGAAGTGGGCAAGCGGCTGCGCGCACAACTACGCGTCGGCGATCAGGTTGCGCGCCTGGGTGGCGACGAGTTCGTCGTCCTGGCGGCGGGCCTGCCGAATCAGGCCGTCGCGCAGGCGCTGGGCAGCAAATTGCTCGCGGCATTCACGACGCCTTTGCAGGCAGCCGGCGAGTCATGCCAGGTGGGGCTCACGATCGGCTACGCGATCGCGCCACTGGAC
>JBGSTN010000770.1:0-5106 GCA_041736455.1 Burkholderiaceae bacterium
GGCGACGCCCGACGACTCCAGCTTGTTCAGCGCGTACCAGTCGGTCGGACCCGCCTTCAGGCGGCGGACCATCTCCGGCAGCGTGTCGAGGAGCTTGTGCGTCGCAGTCCAGCCGAGCAACGTGCGCGCGCGCGACGTGTCGATCTCGTAGTGGTCGTCGGAATTCTCGACCATCCACGGCTCGATGTCTGTTTCCTGGCCGAGCACTTCGGTCTGCACCCAGGAGCCGGCCTTCGTCATGCCCTTGGGCAACGACAGCGTGCGCCACTCCTCGTCGTGCACGAGCCGGCCGATCCGCTGCTGCAACGCTCGGTATGACGGTGTTTCTTCCTCACCGATGAGCAAGGTCGTCGTCTCGGGCAGATCATGCCGGCGATCCACGACGCGTACGACCGCATCGACGAGGTCGTCCTTGTGCAGGTACGGCTGACCGGCGTCGAGGTTGCCGGTGAAGAGGTAGGCGGTCGGCAGCCGTTCGAAGATGCGGGCGATCTGCTGCGCGATGAACGCCGCGCGGCAGTCCTCGTCGTAGACGCCGGCGAGGCGGAGCACCACCGTCTTCAGGTCGCCATGTTCGCGGGCGATCAGGGCCTCGGTATCGGCCTTGGACTGGGGATAGGCCCAGGGGGGATCGATCGGGGCGTCTTCGTCGATGCGAACGCCGGGGGCGGGGCTTGGGGCGTGGACGAGCAAGGTGCTCGAGAAGACGAACTGTTCGGCGCCGGCATCGCGGAGGGCTGCCAGCAGGCGATGCGTGCCTTGCACGGTCACGGATTCGTATTTCGGATTCTCGTCGCCGGTGGTGTCGTAGTAGGCGGCGAGATGGATGACTGAGGCGATCGGGCCCTGGCTCGCGGCTTTCGACACGGAGTCGCGGACACTGGACTCGTCGGTCAGGTCGATTGGCTGGTGGGCGACGCCATCGATGGGGGCGCTCGGCGGGACGATGTCGAGGGTCAGGACGCGGTAGCGGGCGACGAGGGCGCGGGCGATCGACTGGCCGAGGAAGCCGCTACCACCGGTGACGAGGACTAGGGGCGGATGAGATGGGGGCACGAGCGCTCACTTCAGGTAATTGCTGGACCCATGGACGGAGCGTGAATGGCAATTCACGATTGGGCCGACGGTGCGGATTGGGAGCAATCATTGGACCCGGCCGGGCGCCACGGCCCAAGTCAAACGCGACGTCGCGTCGCACGAACGTCTGTTGACCAGAAGCAGATCGCGCAAGTCCTATCAGCGCAGACATCACTGACGCATGTGCCTTACCGAGACAGCCTATTAGAGCGACCAAGAATTCGGTGCGTTCGCTGATGAAATGTCGAAAGTCATCTCTCGAACATGGAAGGCCTATCCCGGCACATTGGCGTAGCGATAAAAGCAGGGTTCTATTTTGAAGCCATCTCTTTCCGTCTGCCGATCATCGATTACTGGCTCAGGATCTACTGGAGAAACACGCGGCCAGAGGGTGAGCCGCGTCGATTGGAAGAGAGTCGTGGCCGACGTGAGTGGGAGATCCTGAGGGGCGCTGATGCCCAACCGGGCGGTCGTACGGACATTTGCCCTGGCCGCAAGTTCGCTGCCCCGAACGCACGTCCGCCGCAATGCCGCATACCTTAGACGACATGCGTCTCTGAGATAGGGGTGCCATGCAGACGAAGGTGAAAGATCTGAACGCCCAGATCGAGCAGAACGGCTGGGTCTCCTGGACAGAACTCGAGGCAATCAATGTCAGTACCGCCATCCCACCCAAGTCCGGCACTTCGACGGTGGTGGGTAAGGCCAGCGTCGACGTTCCCATCGGTACGTTGCACAATATCCTCCAGCAGGCAGGTCTGAAGAAGTGAGGTCGAAATGGACTCTCAGGTCGTAGTAGAGAAAGGCGAGAATTCCTACGGCGCGTACGTCCCTGATCTTCCGCGCTGTGTCGCAGTCGGAGAATTGGGGGAGGAAGTGCTGCAATTCAGCCAGGAAGCCATCGAGTTTCAATTGGATGGGCTCCAGGAAGACGGACTTGTGGTTCCTCCAGCGACGTCGTCGGCCGAAACTGTGCATCTCTACGCATAGTAAAGCGCTGCGACGGACACCTGACCGGTCCGCACGCCTGCTGCCGCGGTCGCACGGCCGCATCAAGGCCGCGGAAATTAGACGATATGCCACTCTGATACAGTGATTTCATGCCACCGAAAGTCAAGGAGCTGATCGCGGAATTGGAGGCTTCCGGCTTCACAAATCGCGGAGGCAAAGGTAGCCATAGGAACTTCGTCCACCCGAAAGTTGACCGCCCGATCACTTTGTCCGGGTCGCCTGGCGCAGATGCCAAGCACTATCAAGTTCGGGCGGTGAAGATGGCGATTGAGGAGTCGAAGAAATGAAAGAGTCCGCGCGTTACGCAAAGATCGTCGAATGGTCTGAAGAGGACCAGTGTTACGTCGGTAGTTCACCAGGACTGCTCTACGGGGGATGCCATGGTGACGATGAAACTGCGGTATTCGAAGAGCTGGTGTCGATTGTCGAGGAGACGGTTTTGCTTTACCTGTCAGAGGGGCGCGCGCTCCCTCCGCCGACGTCGGGGAGAGACTATGCCAACAAGATGCAGCACGTGGCATAAAAAAGCGGTGCAACGGACAATTGACAATGACGCCCGACGACGAAGCCAAGACTCTTGCCCTAATGCGCGCCGCACGGAAACGCGCGCGCGGCTATGTAGGCTTGTTTGGGTGGGCAATCAATCGGGATAGACACCTGGACTCACGAACCAAGTCGGGCAGGCTCGGTCTGGAACAGTGAACTTCATACCTATGGCAAGCTTTTGGCCTTACCGTCTATCCCTTGGGAGAACATCCCATGCCTAGCACATTGGAAATCCTGCACGCGGAAGTAATGTGCTTGTCCCGCTCGGACCGAGCGCGCCTCCTTGATCGTCTGGTTGCCAGCCTCGACGCAGACGCGAGCGCGGAGGTCGCCTGGGATGAACTTGCTGACGAACGAGCGCTTGAACTCGATTCCGGGGTGATTGATGCGCATCCCCTTGAAGTTGTCGTTGCAAGGCTTGAAGCTCGTTTTCCGGGGTGAAGGTCACACTTCACCCCGGCGCGGAACGAGACCTCCTCGAAGCCGCTGTCTAGCCGGCCCTCGACTTGTCACTGACAGTCTGACTCAATTGTCAGAAAGATCCTTATAGGATTCGATGCGCCAGATTTTGGGGTGACGACGTGACTATGCTCGAGCCACGGTAGACATCGACACCGCGAACCCGAGGCAACCCTACTATCCGTTGGCGTCGGCGCGCCATATGTGGCTTCGCGCGCCGACGCCACTGCCGGCCATCTACCACCTACCAATCTACTTCGCGACCGAAAACTGACTCGACTCCTTCTTAACAATCTCATTCACCACATCCCCGTACGCCGAAATCCAATCCGACTGCGGCACCCACTTCGCCCCGTCCCACATCTCGATCCGAGTCTTCCCACCGCCACCATGGTCCTGCGCCGTCACCGTCACCGGCGCCAGCAACCCGTTCGCATCGAAGTTACTCAGACTCTCCAACCCTGTCTTGATCTTCGCAGGGTCGAGCGGCACTCCCCCCTTCTTGATCGCGTTGCGCACGCCTTCGAACGCCACCGAGTACATCGCCAGTCCGGTGTTGTAGTAAACATCCTGCAGGTTCTTCCGATCCCCGTTCCCCTTGCCCTTCTCATACAGCTCAGCCACGATCTGCTTGATCAACGCATGGTCCTGCCCACCGGCCACATTGGTGCCCCGCTTCACCCCCTTCGCCTCCGCAGCGCCAATGTTCGCAATGTCCACCTCATTGAACCAGTTCACGCTGATCAGCTTGCTCATCGGAATGCCGTTGCGCTTCATCTCGCGCGCAGCCACCACATGCATTGCCGACAGGTTCCACGTAATCATCCAGTCCGGATTGAACCGGCGAATCTGCGTCCACACCGCGGCCTGATCCCGCCCCGGCATCGGGTTAGGGAATAGATTCAGCTCGAACCCCTCCTTCTCTGCCAGCGTCTTCAGCACCGGAATCGGCTCCTGCCCAAATGCATAGTCCGGATAAATGAACCCGACCTTCACCCCCTTCAGGCTGCCCTTGTTCTGATCCTTGATGTACTGGATGTTGTTCGCCATCTGCCCCCAGTAAGTCGGCCCGATCGGAAACACCCACTTGAACACATCCCCATTGATCGCATCCCCTCGCCCCACGAACGACTGCAGCAGAATGTTCCCATCCGCCATCGCCCGCGGCAGCACGGCACGCGACACCGGCGTCGACAGCGTATCGAAGATCATCACGCCTTCACGCTTCAGCTTCTCGTAACACTCGATCCCGCGCTGCGGTTCATTGCCGTGATCCTGCGCAATGATCTCGATCGGGTTCCCCTCGAGGCCGCCCTTCGCATTGAGAATCTCCGCATAGTCCTTCGCCGCCTGCACGATCTGCGGCGTCACGAACGTGTAGGCCTTGCTCAGGTCATAGCACAAGCCAAACTTGATCGGCGCCGTTTGCGCCGACGCGTGGCTCGCGCCCAGCAGCAGGGCAACGCCCGACAAGGTGGTAAGTAGAACTCGTTTCATCGCATGTGTCTCCTGCGTACGCTTGATGAGTCGTTCGCTGGGCACCCCGTACGCGCATGCCCGGAACGTTTTTCAGTTCAGCCAGCGCTTGCGCCGGCTGTAGTGCTTGATCTCGTGGAAATTTCTGCCCTCGGAGCCGCCCAGGTAGAACTCCTGGATGTCGGGGTTCTTCTTCATCGCTTCGGCGCTGTCGTGCATGACGATGCGGCCGTTCTCCATCAGGTAGCCGTGCGACACCACTTCGAGGGCGGAAATCGCGTTCTGCTCGACCAGCAGCACCGACAGGCCTTCCTGCCGGTTGATGCGCTTGACGATGTCGAAGATCTCCGCCACCAGGAATGGCGCGAGGCCCAGGCTGGGTTCGTCGAGCATCAGCAATTTCGGTTTGGTCATCAGCGCGCGACCGATCGCCAGCATCTGCTGTTCGCCGCCCGACAGCAAGCCCGACAACGCGGTGCGGCGCTCGAGCAGGCGCGGAAAGTAGCCGTAGACCATGTCGCGTGCGCGCGCCATGTC
>JBGSTN010000875.1:0-5428 GCA_041736455.1 Burkholderiaceae bacterium
TTCGTCGGAGTCGGCCGGATGGACGCGGAAATTGATCAGCGCGTTGACCCGCGACGACATCATGTTCTCCTTGGCCGAGCCCGTCAGCATGGTGGGCGCGGTCGTCGTGCGGACCAATGCGTTCGCAGTGCCCGATCGGGACAACTGGCGATCGAGCAGCGGCGCGAACAGCCACTGGTTGGCGATCGCCATGCGCGTGAAGAACGGCATGTCGGGCGCGCTGTTGCGGAAGAAGTCCGATACCGGGCGATGCGCAAGATGCATCGGCATCTGATTCGCGTCGAGAGCGGCGACCGCCCGGGCCAGTCGCACGGTGGCGCTGTTGCGTTCCGGTGACGATGAATGCCCGCCATTGGCGTGGGCCGTCAGCTCGAGCGTGAGATAGCCCTTCTCCGCGATGCCGATCATTGCCGCGCGCTTGCCGGTCAACGGGGATGGATCGATGACCAGCAGTCCTTCGTCCAGCACCATTTCAGCTCTGACACCGCGGGCATGCAATGCCTGGAACGCGGCACCGGCACCGAACCCGCCCACCTCTTCATCATGCGCGAAAAGCAGCATCACGGTACGTGGCGGTTGAACCCCGGCGACGATCCAGGCTTCGGCCGCTTCCATCAGGGCGATCAACGCGCCCTTGTTGTCGATCGACCCGCGGCCAAGAATGAAGTCGTCGACGACGGCGCCCGCAAACGGGGGATGCGACCATTCCCCGGCCGCATTGGAGAAATCACGGGCGGCGGGCACGACATCCTGGTGGGCCATGAAGATGATCGGATCCAGTGCCGCGTCGCGACCCGGCCATGTGTAGAGCAGCGTGAAGTCATCGAACGTTTCACGAGTCATCGTGCGATGGACGGCGGGGTACGTAGCCTCGAGCCAGCGATGCATCCGCTGCCAGGGTTCGGCATTCAGCGGTCGCGTATCGCTCGGATTCACGGTGATCGTTTGAAAGGTGATTGCCTGCGCCAGTCGATCGGCCGCCTTGCCGAGCTCGAAGGCCGGCGGCTCGGGCAGCACGACCGCATGCGCGGGCCGCGGGTTCGACCCATAGGCGAAGGTGCGCACGACGATGATCGTGCCGAGCAGAATGATCAGCGCGACGGCGATCCATGCGACGAGAATGGCGGCTTTCATGAGAGCTCGAAACGGTAGGCGCAGCGATATTGTGCTCGCGGTTCGACAGGGTGTTGACCGCGGCACGCCCATTTTCGGTGGCACCGACGTCGTCGCGTTGCCTAGGGCGTATTGACGGAATTCTTTACGCTGGATCCTTCGCGTCGGGTTCCTGTTTCCTGAGGAACTGTCGGCCCGGTGGTCGATAATGGCTGATCGCGACGTCGGTGGGCGTCACGCAACGCATGCTTGCACCGGAGAATTCTCTTGGACACGGCTTCAGCCACGATTCACGCAGACCTGACCGACGACGAGGTGATCGCCCTGGCGCGCAGTGCTCGCCTGCCCGTCGGAGAACCCTATCGCGCCGAGATCCTGCGCAGCTACCGGGCGCTTTCGCAGATTGCCGGCCGGTTGCCAGACGGCTTCGTCTGGACCGACGAACCCGGGTTCAGGTTCGATCCGACCGACGCCTTGAGCGAGCGGTCATGACGACCGATCGGGGCATCGTGGTTCCGACGCTGGCCGAGGCAGCCCGGCTGCTTCGAACCGGCAAGCTCACGTCGACGGAATTGCTCGATCTCTGTCTGTCGAACATCGACAGGCACGAGGCTTCGCTGAACGCCTTCGCATGTCAGACCCGTGAGTCGGCCGTCAGAGAGGCCAGGCATGCCGATCAGCAGATCGCGCGCGGCAAGTCCGCCAGCGCGCTGCAAGGCATCCCCTATACGCTGAAAGACGTCATCGAGACCAGCGGCGTGCGCACCGCGGCGCAGTCCCGCAGTCTCGAAAGCCATGTGCCGGCGGTCGATGCGACCGTCGCCGCACGGCTCAAGCAGGCGGGCGGCGTTTGCGTCGGCAAAGCCACCACCTGGGAGTTCTCGCACGGTGGACCGTCCTGGGACATTCTCCAGACGCCGGCAAGAAATCCCTGGCATCTGGACCACGATCCGTCCGGATCCTCGTCGGGATCGGCGGCGGGCATCGCGGCCGGATTCGCGCTCGGTTCGATCGGTACCGATACCGGCGGCTCGATTCGCGGTCCGGCGGCGGCGTGCGGCATCACGGGGCTCAAGCCCACTTATGGGCTCGTCAGCCGGTTCGGGGTCATCACCAATTCGTTCACGCAGGATCATGTCGGCCCGCTCGCCTGGACCGCCGAGGATGCTGCAATCCTGCTGCAGCAGATCGCGGGCCACGACGCGAACGATGCGTCCAGCGCTCGCCAGGCCGTTCCGGACTACACCCGTTCATTGAACCGATCCCTGGAAGGGCTGCGCATCGGTGTGCCCTATGCATGGTTCGAAAACGAACTGGTCGCCTCCGATATGCTCTACGCGGGCGTCATCAACGCGCTCGAGGTACTGATTTCGCTCGGCGCGAAAGTGGTGCGAGTAGCCCCGCCCAGGCTCGCCGAGTTCGATGACGCGAAGAAAGTGATCGCCGCCGTCGAACTGTTCGCCTCGCACGGTCACGCAATGCGCGAAACCCCCGAGCGCTTCGGCGAGGTGTTTCGCGTACGCGTGTTCGGTGGCGCACTGCTCTCGGCCGAGCAGTACTTCAATGCACAACGCCAGCGCAAGGTGATCGCCGCGCGGTTCCAGGGGATCTGGTCGCAGTGCGACATGCTCGCGCTTCCGACGGCCGAGCCTGCCGGTCATCTCGAAGCGAAACCGGCCGAAGACCTGTTCTGGAAACTGAGCTATGCAACGCCTGCCAACGTCGCCGGCAATCCGGCGTTGGCGACGCGTTGCGGTTTCACGCCCGACGGGATGCCGTTGTCGATCCAGTTCGTCGGTCAGCTCTTCGACGAAGCGACAGTGCTCAACGTGGCCCATCGATACGAGACGGCGACCGACTGGAAGACAGTACGGCCGGCGTTTCGTACCTCCTGATCGATGGTGCGCGCACATGGTGGCCGATGATGCCGTAGGCGGCCCATGTGAGGCGACGATTCGGCGCAGGCAGGACGTGGCCGGAGGCGACCTGCGATGGAGGGACCGGTGAAAGGAACATGCCTCTGCGGCGGCGTTGAATTCGAGGTTCGGGATGCACCTCGCCGGCTCTATCAATGCCATTGCTCGCTGTGCCGCAAGCAGAGCGGGTCGGCAGCCAATGCAGCCTTCCTGATCCGGCGCACCCAATTGCAATGGCTTGCGGGCGAGACACTGATCCGCTCGTTTGCTCTGCCCACCGGGTTCAGGTCCGACTTTTGCAGCCGATGCGGGTCGCCGGTTCCCAACCAGGTTCGTGGCTCTTCATGGGCCTGGGTTCCCGCCGGACTCCTCGAGGAGCCGGGCGACCTCGAGATCGTGGCGCACCTGCATGTCGGATCGAAGGCTTCCTGGGAACCGGCACCGACAACGGGATCGTGCCATCGATCGATGCCCGAATTCGCAGCGCTGATGGCCCTGCTGAAACCCGACGAGGACGATCGAGACCGATGAAAGTGAATTTTTCGGCAGTCGTGTTCGGCCTTGCCGTGTCGGCGCAAGGTGCGGCGGCGCAAACGACAGACCCCGCATGGCGCGTCGTCGGTGCACAGGGGATCGTTCGTGCTGTCATCGTGCCGCCCGCGCAAGCTTCGGACCGCGCAGCGTACATGCGTGAAATCGAGCGGCTTTGCCCGGCGCGGACGACCTGCTTCCTCAACTTTCATACCAATTCGACCGGGGCGGCTGAATCGGTACCGTTGCCCGATGCGATCAGCGCCGAGGCAACCGCACGCTATCGGCGCTCGATGAAGAACGGGATGGAACTGTTCGAATTCCACTGTCGGCTCGGCGTCGAAGGCGAGACCTGTTTCGGCAATTGAGGCGCGCGGTCCGAGCGACGCGTCGCGATGATCGATAGAATCGAGGCTCAGGCAGTCGAGTCGAGAAGTCGATCGAACGGTTCGATCTGAACGACTGCAGCGACGATTGACCATTGCCACCATTGGGTTCTGCAAGTCGGCTCGCGCGAAGAGCGCCGTTGCATTCATCGGCCGGCGGCGAACCAACCGATATGACCTCACCTTCTGCTGTAGTCATCGGCGCGGGAATCGCCGGCCTTTCGGCGGCACATCACCTTGTCGCCGCCGGCGCGCGCGTCATCGTCCTCGAAGCTTCGGACCGGGTCGGCGGCCGGATGACCAGCGATCGTGTCGACGGACGGATCATCGACCGAGGTGCGCAGTTCCTGTCCGACGGCTACGTCGCGATCACGGATCTGCTGGCAGCGACGGGGTTGACGGGCGAATACGTGGCCGCCAGCGGCTGGGCCGGAATCGTCAAGCGCGGTACGGTGCGACGGATTCATGGCCAGAAGCCGCTGACATTCTTCAGCAGTGGGCTGCTGTCGTGGCGGCACGCCTTCCGATTGTTCATCGGGTCAGTGCGCCTGCATCGCGATACCGTCGGCATGTCGCTGAGCGACTATTCGCGCTGGAGCCAGTGGGACGACGAGGATACGGCGGCGTGGGTGACGCGGACGTTCGGCGTCGAGGTCCTCGAATGCCTGTTCGAGCCGATGTTGCAGGGCATCTACTTCCAGGCTCCAGAGCAGGTGTCGCGAGCATGGGCCACGACGATGTGGCTTTTCGGCGCACGCGGGCACACGACTGGCGTGACCTCATCGGGTATCGGCAGTCTTCCGGAGGAACTGGCGAAGCGGCTCGATGTCCGGCTGCGCACCCCGGCACGGTTCGTCGACGTCAGTGGCACCGGTGTCGTCGTTCGTACGCCGTCGTCGGACATCAATGCCGACTTCGCGGTGATCGCGACGACTGCCAACAAGGCCAGGGATCTCTACGCGCCCTCGCTCGAATCCGAGCGGATGCTGCTCGACACGCAATACAGCTCATCGGTCAACGTGAGCCTCTCGTTCGCACGTCGCCTCGATTTCGAAGCGGCGACGAAGCAGATCCAAGGCCTGCTCGTTCCGCGTCGGGAGCGTCAGATCGTTGCCGCCATTGCGGTCGAGTCACAGAAGTGCGGTGACTATGTCGGTGAAGGGGAAGTGTTGAACGTGATGCTCGCGCACGATGCCGCGGCAAGACTGATCGACGCCTCCGACGAGACGTTGATTGCTGCCGTCGGGTCCGAGCTCGAACGGTACTTCCCGGGCAGCATGGCACAACTCGCCTCGACGCGAGTCATTCGGTTGCCCGACGCGGAGCCGTTTTCGATGGTGGGCAGAAGCAAGCTGCTTCGACAGTACCGACGGGCATGGCGCCCCGAACTGCGTGTCGCACTGGCCGGCGATTTCATGGGCAGTCCGTGCACCGAGGGCGCGGCCGAGAGTGGTCGGTGGGCAGCCCGTGCGATCGCCGCCG